>JAFTDZ010000090.1 GCA_017453885.1 Clostridia bacterium | reverse complement strand
TTTTTACTTGATAAGCGATCAATCTTCGGGATAGCCGTCGGGGTTCATCGTCTGCCAACGGAGCGCGTCCGCGCACATATCGTCGAGATTCTTTTCCGCAACGAAACCTATCAATTCCTTCGCGAGGGAAGGATCGGCGTAGCAGGTGGCTATATCTCCGGGGCGGCGCCCCACTATCTTGTACGGCACTTCCCTTCCGCAAGCCTTGGAAAACGCCTTTATCACGTCTAAAACGGAATAGCCTTTGCCCGTTCCGAGGTTCACGATGAAAAGGCCGGGCTTCTTCCGCAGTTTGTCGAGCGCGAGGACGTGCCCGCGCGCGAGGTCCTTAATGTGGATATAATCGCGCACGCCGGTTCCGTCGGGCGTGTCGTAATCGTTGCCGAACACCTGAACTACGGGCAGTTTGCCGACTATCACCTTGGTGATATACGGGCAGAGATTATTCGGAATGTCGTTAGGATCTTCGCCGATAAGCCCGCTCTCGTGCGCGCCGACGGGGTTGAAATACCGAAGGATCGCGATATTGAAGTCCTTATCCGCCTTGGCGAGATCTTTGAGGATATACTCTATGAAAAGTTTCGTGCTGCCGTAAGGGTTGGTTGTGGAAAGGGGAAAATCTTCCTTGATGGGAACGGTTTTCGGGTTGCCGTAAACGGTTGCCGACGAGGAGAAAACTATGTTCTTGCAGCCGTGCTTGCGCATGACGTCGAGCAGAACGAGCATACCCGTTATGTTGTTGTAGTAGTATTCCACGGGTTTTGCGACGGATTCGCCCACCGCTTTAAGCCCAGCGAAGTTTATTACCGCGTCCACCTCGTTCTCGTCGAATATCTTCGAGAGCCCTTCGCGGTTGCATATGTCCTCTTTGTAAAAGCGGACTTTTTTGCCGGAGATCTTCTCTATCCTTCTCACGGCCTCGGTCTTACTGTTGGAAAGGTTATCCACCACTATCACGTCGTAACCCGCCGCGAGCAGTTCCACCGTTGTGTGGCTGCCGATATAACCGGCGCCGCCCGTAACCATAATGTTCATATCTATACTCCTTAAATTGCCTGTTTTTGTGAGATTCAGGCGTTTTTCTTTTCAAAACCGACCGCGTTGAAAAACTTCAGGAATGCCTTCTTGCCCTGCTCGTTCCGCTTGAAAACGGCGGTGCATTCCAGAATCTTCGCGCAGACTTCGTTTATGTATCCGCGGACCTTTTCAGCGGCTTCTTCGCGGCTTAAAAGGCGGGCGTTTTCGCCCTTTAATTTAACTATCATATCGCGGTGAACGTAAAGGTCGCAATCGGGGGAATCGAGTTCCGCCTCGTCGAACGCCCTCTCGCCCGAAAGTATCTTTTCTATTTCCGCAGTCTGCCTCTTGAGCCTGCCGGGGAGAATAAAAAGCCCCATCGCCTCTATAAGCCCTATCCCTTCTTTCTTTATGTTGAAATATTCGGGGTGGGCGTGAAACACTCCATCGGGGTATTCGTCGGTGGTAAGGTTGTTCCTCAAAATAACGTCTATAGTGTATTCCCTGCCGTTCTTCGTGGCGATGGGCGAAAGCGTGTTGTGGTTATTACCCCCCGAAAACGCGTAAATTCCAACGGTTTCGTCGGTATATCCTCTCCACTTTTCTATTATGTCGGTAACGGCGGAAATAAGTTCTTCTCTGCTTTCGGAAGAAAACCTCGCCGCGCTGTTGTACCAGTTGAGTATCCCGCCGTGAACGTTCGGATACTTCTTCGAATAAAGCGGCGTTTCCACGCCCGCCTTGCGCATGGGCAGTATATGCCCGCCGCCCTGATAATGCTCGTGATTGAGTATCGATCCGCCCACGATGGGGAGAGCCGCGTTACTGCCGATGAAATAATTCGGGAAAATATCAACGAAGTCAAGAAGTTTGACCGGGGTTGTGCCGTCAACGCGCATGGGCGTGTGCTTTTTCGAAATCGCTATACAATGTTCGTTATAGTAAGCGTACGGCGAATATTGCACGAACCAGGGCTCGCCGCCGAGCGTTACCGAAACGGTGCGGAGATTGCTCCTCGCGGGGTGGGTGAGAGTTCCGCCGAACCCCTCGTTCTCCTTACAGAGAGCGCACGCGGGATACTTTTCGCCGCTCGTGGGTTTGGAGAGTAGTTTCGCTATCTCCTTATTGTCCTTTTCGGGTTTGGAAAGATTTATGGTTATTTCGAGTACGTTCTCCCCGTCGTCGTATTCCCACTTCAGATTTCTGCCGATAGCCGTTTTCTGAACGTAGTCGTTCTTGACGCACATATCGTAAAGATAGTCGCACGCCGCCTGCGGCCCGCGCTCACCCGAAATGCAGAAAAATTCCTCGTTGACGGCGGACGGTACCGGCGTTAAAAGCCCGAGGATATGCGCCGCGAACAGGTTTTCCTCTCCCTCCGCGGCAAGACCGTTTTCCGCCGCATAGGAGCGCAGTTCATCAACGAGCGTATCGGGCACGTCAAGCCCGTCTATATAAGAAATATCTTCCTCTCCCGAATACGGGGCGGTGAGTTTCAGTTCCCGAAGGAGAAGGTTGCGCGTATATACCTCGTCTGTATCCTTAAGATGCAAAAACCTGCGCGCGTAACGCAGAAGTTTTTCCGCGAGAAGTTTTCCGTTTATCATAAGCACCTCTGAATTTCGTTCCCGTTAATTATATCACAATTTTTTATTATTTCAAAATAAATTAAAGGGCGAAGAAAAATAATAAGCGGAAACGCCCATACTTTATATATGAAATTTCACCGCAAAGCGATACGCCTGCTGCTGTCGCCGCTGATAATTACGACAATTTTTATATCGTGCGGCTTTTCGGTAACTCTGCCGAGAACCGAATATACGCTGACCGTTATCGCGGGCGAGGAGAAGTTCGTTTTCGCCTACCCCGAAACAGACTACGGCGAAAACGGGCTGTATCTTAAAGGCGCGGATGCGATAGCGGAAAGAATATACTATTCAACGCTCGTTCCTCCGAGGGACGCCGCGGTTTCCTTCCGCCCTTCCGCGCACGAAAAATTCACGGTCACGCGGGAGAGATACGGCAGGGCGATAGACGTTGAAAAATTACTTAAAAATATCGATTCCGCTGTGAAAAACGGGGTTTTTGAAATCGAGGCGGAGTTTGTTGAACTGAAGCCGCAAACGCGCCGCAGCGACCTTGAAAACTGCTTTTACACCCGCGCGTTTTTCAGCACCGCTTACGGAAATTCTTCCGCGGAGAGAAAACACAACGTAGCCGTTGCCGCAGACGCAATAAACGGCGTTTGCGTTGAGGACGGCGAAGTGTTTTCATTCAACGGCGTAGTGGGCGAACGGACGGAAGAGCGGGGCTACAAGAACGCGAAAATTATTTTCGAGGGCAAGTTCACCGACGGGACGGGCGGCGGAGTTTGCCAGGTTTCGTCCACCCTGTATAACTGCGCCCTGCTCGCCGGCGTTACCGTTACCGAAAGGCGCGCCCATTCGCTTGCCGTTTCATACGTGGAACCGTCGTTCGACGCGATGGTTTCCTACGGGGGCAGCGATCTTAAATTTCTGAACGACACGGGCGGGCCGATATTCATAGAAGCGCGCGCCGACGGCGAAACCCTTTCCGTTACCATCTACGGCAGGAAGAAAAATTATTCGATCGGGAGAGTGAGCGAGATAATTTCCGAAACGGAAGTCGGTTACGATTATATCGACGGCGAAGAGACCGACTGCGGCGGAGAGGAAAAGATAATCGTCCCGCAGAAAAACGCTATAAAAAGTTGCGGGTACCTCGTGTTCTATCATAACGGAAAACAATTCAAAAAAGTGCGGCTCGGCGCGGACGGTTACGCCGGACAAAAGGGAGTTATCGCCCGCGGAAAAATTTCGGAAGAAGATGATAAAACCCCGTAAAACACGCGTTTTACGGGGCTTTGAGATTTTTGAAGAAAGTTACGCCTGCTCGAACTGGCTATTGTACAAAGAGGCGTAAAAGCCGTTTTTTGCGATAAGTTGAGCGTGGTTGCCCTGCTCCACGATATTTCCGTCCTTCATCACGAGGATGAGGTCGGCGTTGCGTATGGTGGAGAGCCTGTGCGCTATAACGAAGGAAGTTCTGCCCGAAGTGAGCCTATCCATCGCTTCCTGAATAAGTTCTTCGGTACGGGTATCGACGTTGGAAGTAGCCTCGTCAAGTATCATCATAGGCGAGTTCTGTATCATCGCGCGGGCTATGGTTATAAGTTGCTTCTGCCCGCCGGAAACGTTGCTGTCCTCGTCGAGGATCGTTTCGTACCCGTCGGGGAGAGCCTTCACGAAGTAATCGAGGTTGGCGGCCTTCACCGCCTCGTCGAGCATCTCCTGCGTTACGCCCTGCTTGGAATACACTATGTTCTCGCGTATCGTTCCCTCGAAAAGCCAGGTATCCTGAAGCACCATAGAGAACATATCCCTAACCGTTTCGCGCTTCATATCCTTTACGGATACGCCGTCAATCAGAATGTCGCCGCCGTTCGTTTCGTAAAAGCGCATTATAAGGTTCACCATCGTGGTTTTGCCTGCGCCCGTCGGCCCGACTATGGCGACCTTCATGCCCGGCTCTATCTTCGCGGAAAAATCGTTTATTATTATCTTATCGGGCGAATAGCCGAAACGCACGTGAGAAAATTCCACTTCCCCGCGGACGGTATCGGGCACGAAGGTTTTTTCGCTCTCGTCGTCCTGCTCTTTTTCTTCGAGAAATTCAAACACCCTTTCCGCAGCGGCGGCAGTGGATTGAAGTTGATTGAAAGCCTGACCGAGTTGGTTTATCGGGTTCTGGAACAAACGCACGTAAACGAAGAATGAAACGATAACGCCCGCCATATTCGCGGGATCGCCTTTGAACAGTATCGCCCCGACGACGCATATCGCCACGTAACCGAGGTTGGATATAAAAGTCATCAGCGGCATCATCAGACCGGAAACGAATTGCGCGTTCTTGTTGGTGGCATAGAGTTTGGCGTTCACCTCGTCGAATTCCTTTTTCTTCCGCCCCTCGGCGTTGAATATCTTTATTATATTCTGACCGGAAAAATCTTCTTCGATAAGCCCGTTGAGTTCGCCAAGATACCTCTGCTGCGCGACGAACAGCGGCTGCGACCGCTTGATTATTATCACCATAAGTATCGCGCTGATCGGAACGGTGAGTATAGCGGTGAGCGCCATCTGCCACTTGGTGACGAACATGGCGATAAGCACGCCCACGAGCAGTACGACGGACTGCAACAGCGTAGCGAGCGACTGGTTGAGCGAGAAGGCAACGGTGTCAACGTCGTTGGTAACTCTCGACAGCGTGTCGCCATAGGGTTTGGAATCGAAGTAACTTAAAGGTATGGCGTTTATCTTCTTTGAAATGCTCGTTCTGAAGCGCTTGCCCGTCCCTTGCGTAACGCCTACCATCATGAAGGACTGCACGTAATTGAGAAGGGCGTTGCCTGCATAAAACGCTATAAGAGTAATGCCCGCTTTCGCCACCGCCTGCATATTTATCGGCAGGCCGAACTGCGATACCATTATCTCGTTGGTAAGGTCTTTCAGTTTGCTCGGCGCGATTATGTTCAGCACCGAAGCCGCCGCCGCGAACACGAGCGAGATCAAAATAACCGCGTAATACGGTTTGAGGAATTTTATAAGTTTTTTCATCGCCGCACCGAAATCGTTGGGCTTTTCTATCGGCCCGGGGCCTCTGCCCGGCCCCCTTCTGCGAGGCGGATTTGTTCTTACTCTCTCTTCGCTCATAATCCGAGTTCCTCCTTTGAAAGTTGCGACAGGGCTATATCCCTGTAAGTTTCGCAGGCGGAAAGCAATTCTTCGTGCCTGCCTCACCCCACTATCCTGCCCTTTTCGAGAACGAGTATCTTGTCGGCGTCCTTTATCGTGCCGATGCGCTGGGCGACTATTATCTTCGTTGCGTCGCCCGTCACTCTCTTCAGATTCCCGCGAACGGTCTTATCCGTTTTATAATCGAGGGCGGAAAAACTGTCGTCGAAGATGAATATCTGCGGTTTCACGTCAACCGCGCGCGCTATAGAAAGGCGCTGTTTCTGCCCGCCGGAAACGTTTTTGCCCCCTTGGGAAATAAGCGAATCGTACCCGTTTTCCTTCTCGGAAATGAACCCGTCCGCACAGGCGACCTCGGCGGCAAGTTTCATATCTCCCTCGTCGCCGTTGCCGCCGAAGGTTATGTTTTCGGCTATGCTCCCGCTGAACAGCACGCCCTTTTGCGGAACGTAGCCTATAACGGAATGAAGTTCGCTCTGCGAAGCGTCCTTTACGTACACGCCGTTCACTTTAACGGCTCCGTCGGTCGCGTCGAATAGCCGCGGGATAAGGTTGACGAGCGTGGTCTTCCCGCTGCCGGTGGAACCTATCACCGCAACCGTTTCGCCGCGCTCCGCCGTGAAGTTTATATCTTCAAGCACGTAACCGTCCGCGCCGGGATACTTGAAATAGACGTGTTCAAATTCTATTTGCCCGCCTTTTTCGCGCATTAACGGCTCGGTTTGGCTTTTATCGGTTATGGAGAAAGGCACGTCGAGCACCTCGTTTATACGGTTTGCCGAAACGGACGCGCGCGGTAACATTATGAACAGCATCGTAAGCATCATAAACGCCGAAAGCACCTGCATCGCAAGGTTGGCGAACGCCACCAAAGCGGCGAAATTGAAGTTTGCGTCCGTACCTATAAGATGCGCTCCGTACCAGTAAATGGTAAGCGTTATACCGTTCATAATAAGCATAAGCGCAGGCATCATAAGCCCTAAAACGCGCGTTATCACCACGTGGGTGGAAGTTATCCTGTCGTTTACCGCCTCGAACTTTTCTTCCTGATAGTCTTCCGCGTTGTACGCGCGCACTACCCGAAGCCCCGTTAAATTTTCCCGCGTGACGCCGTTCAACCTGTCGGTGAGTTTCTGTATGATCTTGAACCGCGGGAAAACTATTCCGAATATGATGCCTATACCCGCAACCATAAGCACTATCCAGGCCGCCGTGGTCAGCGTGAGCGGAATGCTGGTGGCGCGTATCTTTATCACCGCCCACACCGCGGTAACGGGCGCGGAAACGGCAACGCGAAGAAGCATTATAACGCTGATCTGTACCTGCTGTACGTCGTTGGTGGAACGGGTTATGAGTCCCGCGGTGGAAAATTTATCTATTTCCGCGGCTGAAAAGCCTTGAACTTTAGCGTATATTTCGCCCCTCAAGCGGTACGACATACGCGAGGAAACGAGCGCCGCTATGTAACCTATTATAATGGTGCTGACCATACTGCCGAGCGCGAACAACAACATCACCCCGCCCACGCCGAGTATCGAACCCGTGGTGGCTTCCGGCTTTACCATCTCTTCCATAATGTTGCTCGTGTACGACGCAAGGTTTATATCGAAATACACCTGCAACACCACGAAACCCGCTAAAACGCATATTAACAGCCAATCAAGCGGTTTCAGCCTCGTGAAAAGTCTGAACATATTACCTCCGTAAACAAATTTATTTATGAATCAAATTTCTCGCCGCCAACTCCTCGTTATACGCGGCGTAGAGTTTTTCGGAAACTCTCAAACAATCGTCCACGTCACCGTCGGACAATCTGTCCAAAGCCTTATACATAAAATCGACGTAGGCGGCGACGCTTTTTTCAAGATACTCCGAGCCGAACCCCGTTATCTTTACGAGCGTGCTGCGTAAATCCTTACTGTCCGCGATACGCATCACCTTGCCCTCTTGTTCCATCTGTTTTACCGCGCGCGAAACGTTCGGCACGGTGGTTTTGATCTCCTTCGCGATTCCGGAAACGGCCGTTTCGCCCTTCGCTTCAAGCACTTTGAGAACGGTTATTTCCATCGGCCGCGGCAACCCCAGCGCGTTAAGCAGATTGAGCCTTCGCGTGCGATACCTGTTTTCTATGATCATTTTTATCTTTTCGTCTCTGTTCATTTTTCCGCCCGTTAACACTTAGTTAACATTGTTAAATAATTATCTTCAATATATTACCATTATATATATGAACTGTCAAGCGAATATTGCGCGTTTTTCGGTCGTTTGTAAAAAAATTTTCAATAAAAAAGACAGCGCGCCATACTTCGTCAAAGCGAAATACAACGCGCCATTACTGTCGTCAAAAAATATCACTTGCCGTGAGGCAAATATAACTGCCGCATGGATATCACTCGTTTGTTTCTCCGCCCTGCGGCGTCTCTTTATCTTCTTCGGCCTTGTTCTTTATTTGCTCCAGCCTGTCTGCGGAAACGGTTATCTTCACGCCTTTATACGCCACGTTGAACTCGAGTTTCGCCTTGGCGTACTGTTCGCCCATGGCGGCGTCAACGTCGAGCACGAAAGATTTGAACGTTCCGTCGTCGATGATTATCTGTATATCTCCCTTGTTTATAGTTAGTTGCTCCGCGATTTCGGCCACTTCCTGCATATCGGACTCGCCGCCGAACAGTTCGTTTACAGCGGTCACGTAGGAAGGCAGGTTCTCGTTTGTTATCTTCCAGGTGAGCGTGTAGGTCTTGCCCTTTACGGTCGCTTTGGTGGGTTCGGGGAAAACCTCCGTGAACTTTTCAACGAACTGTTTTATTTCCTCGCTATCGATTTCCGAAAGATCGAACACGTCGTTATCGTCCGCTTCGTCGTAAGTGTAACTTTCGGTAAGCCCCTGCAACATAAAATAAGCGTAGGTGTAACCGTCTTTAAGATATGCCTCGAGGTCGAGAACGCGTTCGTCTCCTTCGGTCACTTTCAGCCAGACCTGCCCTGCGTTTACGTAACGGTCGTCGTCCGCGGTAACCTTAACGCCGAGGTCGAGCGAATATTTCTGCTCCTCGAGTTGACCGCTTTCGCCGCTGCTGTCCCCGTCAAGCGCGATCTTCGCGTTTACCGAGCCTTTCAGCGTTACCGAAAGTTGGTCCGCGTCGGTAACGGTATTAGTGAGCGCGGCGGTCAGTTGCTCGTAAGCCTCTTCCGTAGTAACTTCCTTCTCGCCGCAGGCGGCAAGCGTCGTGAGCATAATAACGGCAGTCAACGCCGCTATTGCCGATAAAAACTTCTTCATAATATCTCTCCTTTCGGGCTCGCGCCCGTATTATTCTATACGTTTATTATGCCCGCTCTCTCCCTAAAAATGCGTTTAACGTGAGATTTACGGGGTTTTTGGTTTATTTCAACTCGTCGCGCCAAGGTATGGAACGTTGCGCGCCCGCGCGCGTGACCGTGATGGCGGATGCCATACTCGCAAACTTCATCGCGTCCTCCGTCGTCTTTCCTTCGCACAGCGCCGTGACGAAAGCACCCACATAAGTATCGCCCGCCGCGGTGGTATCAACGGCGGTTACTTTTTCCGCGTTCACCTTTATATATTTGCCGTTTTCAATACAGGCGGAACCCTCTTTGCCGAGCGTTATCAAAACGCTTTTTACCCCGTTTTTTGCGAGATAAAGGGCACATTTTTTTGCCGAACCCTCGTCCTTCGGGTATATGCCGGTATAAAATTCCGCTTCCGACTGATTCGGAACAAAATAATCGCAATAGGCGAAGATACTCTCCGGCAACGCCTTCGCGGGGGCGGGGTTGAGAACGGTTACCATTCCCTTTTCCTTGCCTTTTTTAAGAGCGTATTCCACTATTTCGGTAGCGACTTCAAGTTGAGTTATAACGTAATCGCCGGCAGAAGCGTTCTCAAACGCCTTATCTATCAAAGCCTCGGTTATCCTGCCGTTCGCGCCGGCGTCGAGTATAATACGGTTGTCGCCGTCAACTACCACTATAACGGCTATCCCGCTCGAAACTCCGCTCAACTTTTCAACGTTATCTACGTTTACGCGGTAGTCGGAAAGCGTCTTTTTCAATTCGTCGCCGAACGCTTCCCCCACGCAACCCACCATTCTTACGTCGCCGCCCAACTTTCCGACCGCAGCCGCCTGGTTCGCGCCCTTACCCCCGGGGTTAGTCATAAACCCTTCGCCGCTTATCGTAACGCCGTTTTCGGGCATATAAGGCGCGCGCACAACGAGATCCATATTCAGACTGCCCACTACAAAAACTTTCATTATTTCCTCCAACGCGCCGCGTTTAATAACGCCAAGCGCCGCAGTTTCATTCAGGCGGATGCGTTATTTTATTATAAAACTTATTAAATAACGCCCGCTTTTTATTATATTTTAGCACAAAGGAATCACGCTGTCAAGCAACGCCGCCGCCCGATAAAAAACGCGATCGCCGGTAAATAAAATTTGAAACTAAAATTAGTGAAAAACGCTTAAAATATTTTGACATATAAAAAAAAATATGCTATTATAATAAGGCTGTGAATATAAATTCCGGCAAAATCGAATAAAAACATTTATTAACTGGAGTAATACCCAAGTGGCTCAAGGGGCGCCCCTGCTAAGGGTGTAGTACGGTAATACCGTAGCGAGGGTTCAAATCCCTCTTACTCCGCCAAAATTGATGAAAGTCTGTTTATACAGGCTTTTTTCTTTGTTTTTTTGAAATAAATGTGCCAAAAAATCAAGTTGAAATTAACTTTTGGGGAGTAATTGGGGAGTAACCACTCCCCAAGAATCCCTCTAATACGTTATTTTTAATGCTTCTTTCCTTTGAAAATCCATATCGAAATGCGTGTAAATTTTAGCGGAAGTATCCGAGCCTATCGTGTGTACCGTCCAATAATTGACGAGTTCCGGCAACACTCCTTGTTCCTTGCATTTTGAGGTGAACGTATGTCTTAACGCCTTAACCTGATAACCCGGGAAGTTTTCTCTGAAATATTTACCGACTGATAATGAACTTTTTATTTTCCCTGTTATTATTTCATCTTTCATATTTAAGAGCGGCAACGTCAAAGGAATGGTACGCTCGCTGTTTTTTTGATATGATTTCAGTTTGGCATTTTGTAGCGTAAAAGTACCTTCGTTCCAGTTGAACTTGATCGTTTCGAGTTCGGAAGGACGAGCGCCGGTATAAAGATACAATTTTATTGTAGTTTCGTAATCAGTTCCTTTTATATCGTTCAATAATTTTTTTTCTTGTTCTCTCGTTAGCCTTTCTCCGTTTTCTCGTTCGTGTCTTTTGACGATAATTACGCCCATGGGTGATTTATCGACCAGCCCTGATGCGATTGCGTATTCGAACATTCCGTTAAATATCGTGCGTATATCTTCCGCCGTTCTCGTTGTAACGGAGTCAAATATTTTTTGTATAACGGGTACAGTCAGGTTTTGTACTGTATGTTTTTTAAGAACCGGTTCCATGTGATTTTTGTATTTATAATAAA
>JAFTDZ010000089.1 GCA_017453885.1 Clostridia bacterium | reverse complement strand
TGATATTTGCGCGCAAGGGTACAACATTATGACGAGTTGCTTTGATAATATATAGTTTCTGACAAAAAGAATAGAGATTTTTCACAGGCTGAAGCCTGTTCAGAATGACGGCGTCGAAACGCGATAACGAACGCGAAAGGTTGCGGATTTTCACCCTTCTGTGTTCAAGCCGATTGCTCCTCTTTCCCGAAAACTTTTACTGCGTAAAACTTTTCGGTAGCCCTTTCATTCTTCACCCTTCATTTTTCATTCTTCACTCTCAACACTCCGCGGGGCAAAGCCGCAATTTATAAAAAAACGGCCTTTTTCTCACAAAAAGCCGCTTTTTTTATAAATTTCTTTCCTTTAAGAATACGTTGCCGCAAAGCACTTCCGAATAGGAATAAGTGGTTTTGCCCCTGAATTCTTCCGTGGGGCTTACGGTAAAAAGGGCGGGGTATATGCCCGTTACCTTACCCATATAGTTGGCGAATTTATTTCTGCCGAGATTGACTTTTACCGAAACCTCTCTTCCGTAGAGAAGTTTTATTTTTTCCTTTACGTTAGTAAGGCTGCCGTTTGACTTTATCATACCATAATGATTGACAAACTTTCTATTAAAAATACCCTGAAACGCGGAAAAAATCAGAAATCGTCCTCGTCGTCATCCTCCATATCTTCCTCGGAATCCTCTTCCTCGAAGTCCCTCTCGTCGATGGGGGAATGGTCGAAGTCGTCGGGCTCGTCGTCGTAATACATTTCGTCCTCTTCTTCCTCGTCGTCAAAGAGTTCGTCCGCCTCTTCTTCCTCGAGTTTAGAGAGGGAGATCATCTCCTCGTCGTCATCCTTGGCGGTGGGGATAAGGTCCTGATCTTCATCGACGTAAGCCTTCCATCCCTCGTCCTTATCGATATCCACTTCCTTCTCGGTGGTGAGTTCCACTTCCTCTCGGCATTGTTCGCACATTTCCTCGGAAGCGTCTATATAATTCTGTTTGCATCTCGGGCAAAGAATCTGGCTTTCTTCGTCCTCGTCGTCTATAGCGAAAATAAGTTGCGGGCCTAATTTGAGTTCGGCCTTGCACACCTGACAATATTCTTCGTCTTTATGAATATAATTCAATTCGCATCTCGGGCACTTTACGTAATCCGACATTTTATCTCCTTTACACAGAAATTGAAATTCCGTTTTTATATATATTACGATCACGATAAGAAAAAAGTTATCTCTCCCGTGTTTTTATTATTATATTTATTTGTTATGCTTTTGTAAACTGTTTTTAAGCAAAAAAATAAAAAATTTTTTCGGGTTTTTTCGCTCGATGTTCTTTTTCTATTTTAATTCATATTATTTTAATTATTTACGCAAACGTAATATTCCGTAAAAAAATTTTCCAATAAAAGAAAAACCGAAGTTTGGCTTCGGTTATTTTATATAAATTATCTTCTTTCCCTTCTCTACGGCGTACTTCGTAGTATAATACGTTCCGCCGGAAGATCTGTAAATATAAGAAACGCATACGGAAGAGTTATCCACCATATACCTGTCCCTCTCCTTCATACAGTAATCGTTGTATTCGGGGTAAAGAATTACTACCTCGTCTGCGGATCGAAGTAAATTTTCGTAAACTTTTTTATTTTTCTCGCCGAAAGTTTCCGACTGGTTCGCGCAGGGAACGCAAGCCACGGTTTTTATGTGCGGATACTTATTCTTAAGCCCGTTAAGCGCCTTAAAACAAAGAGTATCGAAACCTAAAGCCATTCCGCACAGGAAAACTTCGTACCCCTCTTTTATAAGGTTTTCGATAGTATCTTTAAGAATTTTACGGTCGAAATCTCTCTTTATCACCCTGTGGCCGGTAAAGCAGACCGCCTTTTCCATTTCGTAATTCACAGAGGTTTTTTCCTCTCTTTGCCGTTCCCTCTCGGATATGCCGCGGGGGTATTTTTTATTTTTTCCATAACTATTATATTTCTCTTTCCCATTCCGTCCGGAAGATCGAAACAATTCACGCTTTCAATAGTAAGACCGAGCGTTTTTACCGCGTTTTCCGCCTCTTTCAACTCTTCCGCCGCCTCTCCCTTATATGCTATGAACTTTCCGTTTACTTTTATAAAAGGTGCGCAATACTCGCATAAAACGTTCATTTTCGCAACGGCGCGGGCGGTCACCGCGTCGAATTTTTCTCTGTAATTTTTATCCTTGCCCAACTCTTCAGCCCTGCCGCAAACTACTAAAACGTTATCTAAGGAAAGTTCCTTTACGGCGTATTTCAAATATTCGCATTTCTTCCCCGTCGCTTCAATCAGGGTAAAGCGAAGATCTTCCCTCACTATCTTAAGAGGCAGGGAAGGAAATCCGCCGCCGGACCCCACTTCGCAGCAATTTGCGCCTATGGGGAAAAACTTCTCTCCTATTGCGCTGTCGAGAAAGTGTTTTATCAAAACTTCTCTATCATCTACCACGGAAGTAAGGTTTATTTTACAGTTGTATTCCTTTATTATCTCGCCGAAGTATTTAAGTTTTTCAATCTTATCGTCGCTTAATTTTATTCCGTATCGGGCGAATGTTTCTTTCATAACCAAATTATATCATTTATTATATTTTTTATCAAGAATTTAATCGCATAAAAATTTCCACTTTGTTCATAACTTTGTGGATAAAAAATTTCTCTCCGCATAAATGTTTGCATAAAATTATAAATATAAATTTATTCACCTATTTATAAATTTCCCGAACTTTCAACATTCAACGTTATTAACTTATCTCCATTTCGTCAACAATAAAAATATGGTTTATCAACACTAAAAAACGATTGCTTTTTTTTATATATTTATATATAATATAATTACTTATTGAACGGAAAGGTAAAGGTTGTCCACAAATCCACCCGCCTTACTTATAATAAGACTAATCAAATAAAAAATAATATATTCTTTAAGGAGAATGCGAATGAAACTGTTATGCGAAGGTTTAGACCTTTCCAACGCTATACTTAAAGTTATAAAGGCTATAAGTTCAAAAACTCCCAACGAAATACTCGAGTGCATCAAACTCACCGCAAAGGGAGATTATCTAACCCTTCTCGCGACGGATACGGAGATAGCCATAGAAAAGACTATCCGCGCGGAGATTTTAGAGGAAGGAGAATGCCTCGTTCAGGGAAAACTTTTCAACGAACTGGTAAAGAAACTCGAGGACGAGCAGATAGAACTTTCTCTCGACGGGAACGCCCTGAAGGTAAGATATTCGGAATCCGAAGGACTTATACAGACGAAGGAACTTGAAGATTTTCCGGTAATAAACAAGAATATTTCGGAAAATTCCTTCACCATGTCTCAAAAGGACTTCAAGGAACTTATAAACATGACCGCTTTCTCCTGCTCGCAGGACGACGGACGCCCCATTCTTAAAGGTTGCAAGATAGAAGTTGAAGAAGGAAGGGTGGTTTGCGTTGCGCTCGACGGGTTCAGACTCGCCGTGTGCAAAAAGGATCTCGCCCACTCCACGGGTACTTTCAGCGCGATAGTTCCTTCCCGCACGCTGGTTGAGATAACCCGCCTTTTAGAGAGGGACGAGGACATGGTGACCGTGGTTATCCAAAAGAATATGCTTATGGTAGAAGTTTCTTCCACCGTTCTTATTTCGCGGCTTTTAGAAGGAGAATATCTCAACTACAAACAGATAGTGCCCGGTGAGTTCCTCACGAGGGTAAGAGTTTCCAAAAACCAACTTTTAAGCAGTATAGAGAGGGCGGCGATCGTCGCGCGCGGCATGAAGAACCTTATAAAGTTCGACGTAAAGGAAGGAAACCTGAACATCTCCGCGAATTCCGAACTCGGCAAGGTAGAGGAAAACGTGCTTATAAACCTTGAAGGAAAGGATGTGGTAATAGCCTTCAACAGCAAATATCTTACGGATATTTTGAGAGTGGTGGAGGAAGAATACGTATATCTGCACTTCAATTCTTCCATAGCGCCTTGCGTTATAAAGCCCTTCAACGGGGATAATTATTTATATCTTATACTTCCTATAAGAATAAATAACAATTAAACAGTTGACAAAGCAATTAAAATTTAGTAAAATCTTAAGGTTAAAAAAATAATATAAAGAGGATAAACGAGTATGAAAAGAACTTACCAACCCAAAAAAAGACAGAGAAGTAAAGTACACGGCTTCAGAAAGAGAATGCAGAGCAAGAGCGGAAGAAACGTTCTCAAGAGAAGAAGACAGAAAGGTCGCCATAAACTTTCCGCGTAAAAACAAATAAAAATTCGGCGGACTATCCGGCCGCCGAATTTTAACGCCGCATTATAAATGGAATACAGATTGAAAAGGAATAAAGATTTTCAGTTTCTTTTCAACCGCGGTTCGCGCAAGCAAACGGCGAATTTGATAATGATATACCACAGGGCGAGAGGTCTTAAGGTAGGCTATTCCGTAAGCAAAAAACACGGAAAGAGCGTTATAAGGAACAGGATAAAAAGGCTTCTGCGCGCGTCTTTCAATTCTTTGAAAAAGGATATAAAGCCCTGTTATTATATTATTTTTCTTCCGCGGGTGAAGGAAAGTTATTCTTATTCCGTATTTTACAAAGATATGAAGTACCTGCTTGAAAAAGAGGGAATATCGGAATGTTCGGAAAATTGATAATAGCGGTATTCCGCTTTTACAAAAAGGTAATATCCCCCGTCCTGCCGAGAAGTTGTATCTACACCCCCACCTGTTCCGAATACGGCATTATAGCCGTGAAGAGGTTCGGCGCCGTAAAGGGGCTGTATCTGACGGTGAGAAGAATATTGAGGTGCAACCCTTTCCGCAAAGGCGGGTTGGACCCCGTTCCGGATAAAAAGAGCGTTTATAAGTGGCTTATTTAGTATATAAAGGGTAGGAATAAATTACAGGGAATTTCCCTTAAGAGAACCGTATGAATTTATTTGGTATTCTCGCGAAGGTAGCCACCTTCGCTTTGACCGATTACGATTTTAATCTTAATTTTATAGGCGAATATATAGGTTGGCTTATTAAAATTACGGGGAGCGTAGGTTTCGGAATAATTCTGTTCACGTTGACCTTGCGCCTTATTGTTTTACCTTTCGATATTTTTTCAAAAATAAAAACTAAGAAGAACGCCGCCAAGATGGAAGAGATGCGGCCGGAACTTGAAAAATTACAAAAGCAATACGCCAACGACAAGAACCTGTATAACCAGAAGATGCTCGCCCTTCAGAAGAAGAACGGGTATTCTCCCCTGTCCGGCTGTCTGCCGATGATACTCTCGCTCGTGATATTCATAATAGCCATAAACGCTTTCAGAACTTATTCGGCAGTATCGATGGCAAACGAGTATAACGACATTATTTCGCACTACAATTCCGCCGTGGAAGATCTTACCTTAAACGGCGACTATAAGGATCTGTACGAAAAGGGTGAAAACGGCGAATTATCCGTGATAAACGCGGTTTTTTACGATAATGTAGATAGTTATTATCCTGAAGGAAAAGACTTGAAATCCGTTGTAAATAAGGACGGAGAAGGAAACTTTTCTTTGAATATCGACGCGGAAAATAAATTCACCGCGGCGGGTGCCACCGAATATATAGAAAAAATAAAGGGAAGCCTCGGCATTTACGAGGACTATTTCGTAAAGGGCGAAAGCGACGAATATTATTCCTTCGATATAAGCGGCGAGAGCGAGGAAAACGAAAAACTAAAGGAAAATTGCACCGCCGCGATATTGGATATTACGGTCAATTCCTTCGTGAACGAAAAGGTAATTTCTCTCGCGAACGAGAGAGTGAAGGCGGCTTACGAGAACGGGGAGATATTGAAGTCCTCTTTCCTGTGGGTGAAAAACGTATGGATGCCGGACGTATCTTACGAACACCCCATCGTTCCTTCAGCGAAGAATTTTCAATCTAAAATAAGCGCCGCGGCTACGCGTTCCTGCTCTTGCGACAGGACGCAGGTCCCCGTAGATACCGCCGTTTACGACGCGGTAACCGCCGGTTTATATAAACAGAAAGAACAGGCGAACGGCTACTTTATAATGGTAATACTCTCCATACTCACCACCTTCCTCTCGCAGTTCGTTATGCAGAAGATGCAGAAGGCTCAACTTGAACTTCAATCGGTTGACGGGCAGGCGGCTATGACGCAGAAGATGATGATGTGGATGATGCCCATAATGTTCGGTTTCTTCGCGTTCAGTTATTCCACGGCGTTCAGTATTTATATGACGGTGAGTTCCATTGTGACTACCGTATCCAGCGTGCTTATAAATATATTTATAGAAAAAAACATTTCCACCCAAAAGGCGGCGAAGGCTTCCGCCGGCAGAAGCAAAAAGGAAATAAACCGCATCGAGCAGGAAAAGTTGGCAGCGGAAGAACAAGCGAAGGCTAAGGCGCTTGAAAAAGAACAGAAGAAAAACGGAAAAAAAGAGAATAAAAACAAGTAATCAAGCGGGTGGACAATCGGTCGCCCGAAAATATAAGGAGTAAAATATGGAAGAAAAGTTTTATACCGGTAAAACGGTAGAGGATGCCGTGGCGGAAGGATTAAAAGATCTCGGCATCACGAAGGAAGAAGCCACTATAGAAGTGGTTGATGAACCCACAAAGGGATTTTTGGGGCTCGGCGCGAAGGCGGCGAAGGTTAAAGTGACGAGAAATCAGACAGACGGTCAAAGGGCGAATAAGTTCGTTGAAGGACTGCTTGAAATTCTTCATATGCCCGCGACTACCGAACTGACCGAGGACGAGAACGGAGTAGTTATAAACGTGATAACCACTTCTTCTTCGGCGGTAATAGGTTACCGCGGAGAAGTGCTCGATTCCATTCAATGCCTTGCCGGCGCGGTAGCGAACACGGGCAAGGAAGAATATTCCCGCGTGGTGGTCGATTGCGAAGGTTACCGCGGCAAGCGCGAAGATACGCTTAAAAACCTTGCCGAAAAACTCGCAGCGAAGGCTGTAAGAACGGGCAGAAAAGTTTCCCTCGAACCCATGAACCCGTTCGAGAGAAGGATAATCCACTCCGCTCTTACGGGCAATACCGAAGTTAAAACGGTGAGCGAAGGCAAGGAGCCGAACAGGTACATTTCCATAATCCCCAACGATATGAAACCCGGCAGGCCCATTCGTGAGGATCGCCGCGGCCACGGTGACAGAAACGGACGCCGCAACAACGACCGCAACGATCGTAAAGGCGGCTATAACCGTGAAAGAAGAAGTAATTCCGGCTTTACTTCCCTCGCATCGAAATCCGTTAAAAAGAGCGGTTTCGGCGGAACGTATCTCGGCAACAGCCTGAAAGACGGCAACGCCGAAAACAACTGATAAAGCGTGATTCAGGCAGTTTATTAAATGATACGCGGTTTGGTCGTGTTCCTTCGGGAATCATTAAATCAAAAAAATTCAGCCCGCTATACTTTGTAATTTGCAAAGTATAGCGGGCGTTTTTAATATACAAAAGTCGATAGGTTATATTTCAGAGTTTGGTGACCGTTCCCGAAAGGAGCGGAATATCGTTCGGCGTGCATACGAAGTAAATGAACGGGCGATTGAATTCGAGGCGCAGCGGTTCGTCTTCCGGCGGGGCGGCGGAACCCTTTCTGCCCATTTCGATTTTTACCGTGGCGGATCCTTCCAGCCCGTAGCGGTTCACCTTGATCTTTGCCTTTTGTTCGGCGTCGGCAATATACAACCCAACAGGGTCGTCGGTCATATCCGAAAAGTCCGCCGTGTATCTCGAAAACGCTTCCATGATCCCCATATTTTTCAGTACGGGTATAAGCGGCAGGGTGTTTTCGCTCTCGAATTCTGGGAAGGTATATCTCGCCCCGCGCGGATCGGTCTTATTTATAAGACAATAAAGTTCGTTTCCGTCGAAAGCGGAAAGATATTTGCCGAAATCCTCTTTCTCGTTCGGCAGAACGGCGAGCATATAATAACCCCCTTCCATAAACCTCTTTACGGCGTAAGCCCTTTCGCTCGCGTAGAGTGCGGAAGAGCCGGAAAAATATTCCGCCTTTCCCTCGCTTCCGTCGGCGTTTTTGAAAGTTCTTTCGGAAAGCGAAACCGCCTCTTCTCTCCACTTTCCTTTAATATAAAGCGCGGTTATAAGTTCCATAACGGCGTCCTGACCGAATTTTTCGATAACCTTGTCTATCTTGCCGTTCGTGTTGTTGTAAGCCCAATCGTTTATCATCTTCAACGCCTTGTCGTTGAACGGCAGGGAGAACACTTCCGGAGAGTAGTACGCCGAAAGTTTATCGAGGTAACTCTCTTTAACGTACTCGCCGTAATCGTCCTTTATCCACACGGAATTTGCGAGAGAAACTTTCGTTTTATCCGCGTTTTCGGTCACTTCTTTATACGCGGCAAGGTTTACGGCGTTTATGTCGTCCACGGTGTTTTCCATCGCGGCGAGCATTTCCTCAAGCGTTTTATTCGCGGCGCCGTTCACCGTCATGCCGAGCGCGGTATATATGGGAAGCGGGGCGAACAGCATATTATCTCCTACGCTTGCGGAAAATAATTTTGCCGTAAAGCCGTAAAAGCCGGTTTTCCGGTTTTCCGACAGAGGAACGGTATCGGCAAACGCGGTAACTTTACCTATGCGGAAAGAATTGTAACTTTCGCTTTTTCTTACGTTGCACCCGACGGATAAAAGAACGACCGCCGAGATCATAAGGCATAATAACTTTTTCATAATGATTCTCCTTCTCTATATTTTACTTGTTTTTGCGCGTTTTATCCCGCTTTTATAAATTCGTAACGGTGCCGAGCATAACGGGCAACCCGTCCGGCGCGCACACGAAATATAAAAACGGTCGGTTGAAATCCAAAAACAATGGATTTAATTCAGGACCTGCAGTGGTCGGCATCGATATTTCTATAACCGCAGCGCCTTCAAGCCCCTTTTTGTCAACTTTGATTTTTGCCTTCTGCTTTACGTAATCTACGTAAACGCCCGTATCAGAAAGAGCCCCGAAGTTTGCAAGAGAGGCAGAAAACATACTGTTTATGCCCATATTTTTCAATACGTCGCCGAGCATAATATCGTTTTCGTTTTCAAATTCCGGGAAAGAATAAGTGGCGCCGCGCTCGTCCGTCTGTGTGAACAGGGTATTGAGTTCATTCCCCGTAAAATTATCGATATAATCGCTGAAGTTTACGCCCTCTTTCGGAAGGATCGCCGCCATAAACCACCCGTCGTCCATAAAGCGTTTTATTCCGTAAGCATTTTCCGAAACGTAAAGTTTGGAATTCCCGCCGAAAAACTCC
>JAFTDZ010000088.1 GCA_017453885.1 Clostridia bacterium | reverse complement strand
TATACCGGCGAAACGACCATCACTTCTTACAACAAAGCCGTAGGCGGTTGGTTGAGCTCTACCGGTGTTGAAAGATGGAATCAACAAATAGGAAGTATTGTTCCTGATTGCTTTTTGTTAAACTTCGGCTGTAACGACGGAACGTTTTCGGCAAGCCCGCAATCCGTTTTGACCAATTTGAGAATTATGATCAACAGAATTAAAAAAGTCAATCCGGATTGCGCCGTTATCGTAATTTCTTCATTTATTCCGAATACCGATGCAAAGACAAGTGAATCCGAAAAGACGGTAAGAAATTTTGCAAATAATCAAGCCGATTACGAACAGACATATATCGATCTTTGTGAAGAATATGATGATGCGGTTTGCGGAGAATTAACTTCTTTCTCTAATTGGATTTTACAAAGAAAGAGTTTTTATGATATAATAGCCAGCGGAATTTCCCATCCGAATGATTTCTTCTGCAGGGCTTACGCGCAAATGATCGTCGCAAAGTTGATCGAAGACTGAAAATCGGCACTAAATTAAATTATAGAATCAACAAAAAATACGGCGGCAGATAAAACGGAAAGTTATCTGTACGCCGTTATTTTTATGGATACGTTATTCAAGCAGGCAAGGTCAAATGGGTAAAACGGATAAATATTGTTCAGAATATCGCCGTATCTATGCAGAGGTTGCACGCCACGAAGGTCTCCTGCCTGTTCAAAGCGGATCTTACGAAGTCGGGTATCTTTTTCAATCGCCCCTGCAACCTTTCGGTAAGGGTTTTCGCGAACCCGTCGAAGTCCTTGAAAACACTGCCTTGAAACACAACTTTTTCCGCGGAAAATCCGTTTACCGCGTTCGCTATAACTGCGGCGAGCGCGTCAAAAAAAAGGTCTCTGTCCGCCGTGTCCGGCGAATAAAAGCGTTTTTCGTTTACGTATAATTCGGCGCAACCTATATTTCCGCAGTCGCACCGTTCGCCGCGCATATTCACGGTGGTGTGGCCCAATTCGCACTCGCGCAGTTTTATTTCGTCCGCAACTTCCGCCAAGGAACTTCCGAAGCCGTCGTCTATTATCAATTCGAGGTATTTTTTTCCGCAGAATTCGTTTTTGTAAAACTCCGCCCGGGCGAGGGCGTTGGATACGTTGTCGAGAAGGATGGGGCAATCGAAACTCTCTTTGAGCGGAGAAATGAGATCGAGATCGTTCCAGGCGGAAAAGTTGGAGATCTTCAACAATTTACCGCGTTCCCTGTCCTGCGGGCCGGGCGCGGTGACGCCTACGCCCAACAAATTCCGCGTCCTGACGAGGTCTTTCAATCGGAATATTATGTTTGAGTATATCGCCTTCGCGTCAGTGCCGCTTATTTCTCCCCGTTCTTCCGCCAAAACGTTACCGCAGAAATCGCATATACCCGCCACAAATCCCGAACGGCTGATATATATCCCGCCGAAGCACCCGTATTTTCCGTTGAGAAGAAGGCGGGTAGCCGGTCTGCCGGGGTTGGCGGTGTCTTTTTCGCCTTCTACGATAAGATCTCGCTCCATCAACTCCTCGCAAATTATAGATACGGCCGCCTTCGTCAGCCCCGTGTTTTTCGCGAGATCCGCCCTCGAGCAAGAAAGTTCCCTTATCAACCTTATTATCCTGTTTTTATTGAGCGATTTCATTACTTCGGAATTGATCTTCTTCTGCATAACCTTTCCCTTTTTGAAATTCGGTATAAATATATTTTAACGATTATTCCGAACTTTGTCAAATTTAATTGCTTTAAGGAAAAAAATATGATATAATTATTTTATTAAATCATTTAACTAATTATCGGATAGAAATGAAAATAAGGTATTTTCAAAAGGGTTTCAATTACTCGCAGGACGGGCCGGGGAACAGGCTGGTAGTGCATACGCAGGGGTGCAATCTGCACTGCCCGTGGTGTTCCAATCCCGAGGGAATGGGGTTTTGCGGCGGGAAGGAAGAAGACGCTGAAACGCTCGCGAAATTTATAATTTCGTGCAAACGCCTTTTTGTTGACGGCGGCGGGGTTACGTTTACCGGCGGAGAATGCACTTTGCAGGCGAAGGCTTTGAAAGAAGTTTTTTTGATATGTAAAGAAAACGGCATTCACACCGCGATAGAAACCAACGGAACGTTTTCCATGCCGGAAGATCTTTACCCGCTTATAGACTTGATAATATGCGATTTCAAGCACTTTGATGAAAACAAACTGAAAGAGGTTACGGGTTGCGTTGCTGATTATAAAAAGAATATCACGGAATATCTCGAAAGCGGGAAGGAAGTATGGATAAGAACGGTGTTGATAAACGGCTTTAATACCGAAGGCGACGCCGCGGAAAAATTTGCGCGTTTTTTTGACGGCAAGCAGACGGAAAACACACGGTTCGAGTTTCTTTTGTATCATGAATACGGCAAGGAAAAATGGAATAAACTCGGGCTTGAATATAAGGTTGAAAACGGATTTGTTTCCGAAAAAATAAAAGAAGATTTCGAACGCGTTTATAAAGAACACGGTTTGAAAATATTGAGGAGTTAAAATGAAATACGACTGTGCAAGACTTGATCGTCAGGCAAGGGAACTGTTTAAGGAAGAACGCGCGCTGAAAAGGCTCGACGGGTGGTTTTTACTTCGGGAAAGCATTCTCGATTACGAGAGAGGAGCCGACGAACCTGATGCGGAGATACTTTCCGCAAAGGCGCTTTACCGCGCGGTGGAAAGGTTACCGCTATCGTTGAGCGAAAACGCCGTTTTCGCCGGAACGCAGAGGGACGCGTTCGCACAAAGTTACGCGTTGATCAACCCGAATTTCAAGGTCAGCACATTCAACGGGTATTGCGATCCCGCGGCTGTTTTCGGCGATATAGAGCCGAACGAGGAATTTACCGCGGAGCGTATAGACGCGGTAAAGAAGGCGACGGGCGAAACCGCTTACGTAAAGGCGCTTTCAAAAGTATATAAAAATGCGGAAACGGATACCAAAGAGGTCGCGTATTTTATCGAACAGGTAACGGGGCACGTTATTCCCGATTTCCGTTTCGCAATAAGGAACGGCGTGAACGGCGTAAAGAAATTGATCGCCGAGCGGCTTGCCCGCGAAAGCGACGAAGGCTGTATCGCCACCCTGTCCGCTATGAATATCTCGCTCGACTGCGTTACCCTTTTGGCGGAAAGATATTCCGCTTTGGCCGAAGAACAACTGTTGCGGGCTGACGAAGAGAGGAAGGCGGAGTTGAAACGCCTTATTTCGGCGCTCGGAAAAGTAGGGGGCGGCGCGTCCACGTTGTTCGAGGCGTTACAGATATTTATGCTTTTATGGCAGGTAATGTGCCTTGAACAAGCGCCTAATCCCTTCGCGTTTTCGGTGGGTAATGCGGATAGAATATTCGAGTTTTATCGCGAAAAAGAGGGTTTATCGAGGGAAGAGGCCGCTTCTTTGTTCAAACATTTTTTGTTGTTTTTCAACGTGGGCAGCAGAAGTTGGGCTATCTCTCAAAACGTTCTTATAAGCGGAAAAGATATCGCCGGAAACGACCTTACCAACGAAACGTCTTACGCTCTTTTGGACGCGTACTATTCGATGAATTTCCCGCAGCCTATCCTGTCCGTAAAATTACATAAGAATACGTCGGAAAAACTTTACCGCGAACTCGGCAGATTTTTGTTCACGCCGGGCGCTCTCACGCCTTCGTTTTTTAACGACGACGCGGTTTTCCCCTTGCTTAAAAAGAACGGTGTTGAGGAAGCCGACCTTCCCGATTATTCTGTGGCGGGTTGTCAGGAACCGCTTATTATGGGTAAAGACAACGGCAACACCACTAACAGTTGGTTAAACCTTCCTAAAATACTTGAACTTGTGCTGAACGACGGAAGATCTCTGCTCACGGGCGAACGGCTTACCGATTTCAAGCCGCACGAAAGCGCCGCGGAACTTCTTTCCTCGGTCAGAGAGAGGTTTTACGAAAAGGCGGAATATTACGTTGACCGTATGTGCGCGGCGGCGAACGGCGCGAGCGTTGCGCTCTCAAACTTAAGGGTGCCGTTTCTTTCCTGTTTTATGGGCGGAATAAGCACCGGCGCGGATATGCGCGATACCGTTTTGCAGGGAACGCGATATAACGGCAGCGGTTGCCTTATACACGGGTTGAGCGTTATTGCGGACAGTTTCGTTGCGATAGATAAATTACTTGCCGAACGCCCGCAGGACAGCGAGAAATTGCTCGCCGCCCTTCGCAATGATTTCGCGGGATACGATGAACTCAGAAGTTATCTTTTGTCCTGCCCGAAATACGGCAACAATATAGAGGTCGTTGATAAAGAAGCCGCCTATATCGCGCAAAAAGTGAGCAAAATGGTCAGGGCGAGGAAAAACTATCTCGGCAATCCGTTCAGGCCGGATTGGTCCAGCCCCACCACGCATCTGCTGTACGGTTACTGGGTCGGCGCCACGCCCGACGGAAGAAAGGCGCGCGAGATGCTCAATTACGGCGTTGATCCCCTTTACGGAACAGCCGAAAACGGTTTGGGCTTCCGCATCCTTTCGTTATTTAATCTTGATTTTACCGAGTTCGACGGCGGGTATGCCTCGCATCTGGGGCTCGATCCGAAATATTTCAAGGCGGAAAGTACAGAGGGAAAAGGCGTAGAATTTCATAACAAGATAATAAAGCCGCTGTTCTTTTCGTCCGAAACCGAAAATTCTCCTTTCTACTTATACGTCAACGTTACCACGCCGGAAATATTGCGGAAGGTTTTGGCAGATCCGAAAAAATACGCCCCGAGCGGCGTGTATATAATGCGGATACACGGCACTTTTGTGAATTTCCTCGACCTCTCGCCCGACGTGCAGGAAGATATTATAAAGAGGCTCGATCTCGCCTCGACCGCGGGGTGCTGATATGTATTTGGGAATAGATATAGGGACTACTTCCGTCTGCGCCGTGGGGATAGACGAGGGCGGCAACACGATATTTACCCAAACTTTGCCGAACGATTCCGCCGTTTCGGGCAGGGCTTACGAAAAACTACAAAGCGCGGATAGGATATACGATATTTGCAAGCGTCTTTTCGATAGCGCCGATGCCGTTTCGCGCGTGGAAAGCGTGGGCATAAGCAACCAGATGCACGGGATAGTATATCTCGGCGAACGCGGCAAAGCCCTTTCACCACTTATTACCTGGCAGGACGGCAGGGGGAACCTGCAACGGAAAACCGCCGCTTACGCGAAGGAACTTTCGGAAATAACGGGCTGTAAAACAGCCACGGGTTACGGCGCGGTCACTCTGTTTTACGATGCGGAAAATAATCAAATACCCACTAAAACGCACAAAATCGGCACAATAGGCGACTACGTTGCCATGCGGCTGTGCAATAAAAAAGCCCCCGTAATGCACGAGAGCAACGCCCATTCGATAGGGCTGTACGACGTTAGAAATCACCGCTTCAACGAGCCTGCGATAAAAGCCGCCGGTATGGATATTTTGCTTTTCCCCGAAGTATCGGGGAAAGCGGGTGTATTCGGCAAAACCGAGAGCGGCGCGGCGGTGCATATTGCCGCGGGCGACAATCAGGCATCCGTTTACGGCGCGGCGCGGCGACGACGCGGTTTTCGTGAATATAGGTACGGGCAGTCAGGTATCGGTGATCTTGTCCGAATATACCGATGCGCCCTCTCCCTGCGAAGTGCGCCCGTATTTTAACGGAAAGTACCTTATGATAGGCGGCGCGCTGTGCGGCGGTTACGCTTACCAACTGCTTAAAAAATTCTATAACGGCATAGGCGTAGGGGAGGCGGATTATCCGCAAATGAATGCGCTGGCGGAAAAGGCGGTCGGCAAGCCGTTACCTGTGTTCGACGTGAAATTCCGCGGAACGCGTGAAAACCCTGCCGAAACTGCGAGTATAACGGGGCTTACCGCGGAAAACTTCAACGCTCCCGCGCTCACGCTCGCCCTTCTTAAAGGCGAGAGCCGCGAACTCAAAGAACTTTACGAGGTAATGTTAAAGGTAATTACGCCGCGTAAAACCCTCGTCGGTTCGGGTAACGCTGTCCGCTTTAACCCCGTTTTGCAAAAAATCATTTCGGAAGATTTCAACTTGCCGCTTAACGTATCCGCCCGCTCGGAAGAGGCGGCATTCGGCGCCGCTCTCCTCGCCGCAGAAAATTCTTGAAAATGTAGTTGATAACTATTTAGAAGTTTGTATATCTTTTTCGACGACGTAATAGAATGGGAAACAGACGTAGCACGTTACGTTCCGAAACAAATGACTATATACTATATTCTA
>JAFTDZ010000087.1 GCA_017453885.1 Clostridia bacterium | reverse complement strand
CAGGCGAAAAATTAAAAAAAGAAGAAGTCAATGAATCGTATATGCTCGCAAGGGAATTTTTCAAAAAGGTTTTAAGGTCGGATTTTACGCCGTTCGTATGCTCCTCCTGGTTGCTTTTTCCTAAAACTCTGGAATTGTTAAGTCCGGAATCAAATATATACCAATTCGCAAGCGATTACGACGTTATAGAAACCGGCTATAACGACGATTACGGAGAAGTATGGCGACTTTTCGATAAACTTTACGAAGGCGACGCCGGTACCCTGCCGCAGGATACGTCGCTCCGCCGTAAATACGCCGAATACATTTCTAAAGGCGGAAAATTCGGCTACGGTTACGGCGTTTATATTCTCCCGCGGTAACTAAAACGCGCGTTTACGCCGCATAAGGAGATAAATCGCCCGCTTTTACGAAACGGATATTCAAAAGAAACAGGTAAAGAAGATAACATAAAAAAACAAAACGGGAAATAAAAAGACAGGTACAGTACTTACCTGTCTGTATTTTTATTGCGTTGTTTACTTTACGTTGAATATAAAATTCACCGCAATATCCGATACGATAAAACAAAAGTTTCGTTAAAAAATTTACTCCGCTCTTTCTTTTTTTAATACCGGGCATCGAACAAAAAATCTGTAATAATCTTTTATTCGCAAACAGTTGTTATAATATTTTTATAGTTTCGTCGGTTTCCGTAATTTCATACAGACGTAAAGACTCTTTACAAACAGCCGTCGGAGCGTTGGGACTGTGTAACGCCAACATGAATTTATCTTGCCTTGTTTTGAATATCATACCGTGCCCGCCGTCACATTCGAAATCTCCGCGCAAATCTTTTTCATAAAGTATTCCTTCCTGTTTCCACGGGCCGGATATTTTACCGCTTTCAGAAGCCGCCTTCGCTATTAAGTAGCCTTTTTCGCGGAAATTCGACCATATCATCATCAATTTGCCGCTGTCGAGGCGAACGATATAACACCCGTCGGTCACACCTGAAGTTGCATTCGGCAAATCCTTTGCGTAAAACAGCGTTACGGGTTCGCTTACGAAATGCGTAAGGTCTTCGGAAAGGCGCGCCGCCGCGAAACTTCCGTTTTCGTCGGGCATGCTCACCCACTCGTGAACGAAAATCATCCAGGGCGAACCGCTTTCGTCGATATACAGCGTTCCGTCTATAGCGGACCATTCGCGCGGGGTTATACAGCCGCCGGCGATATCTTCAAAAGGGCCCAGCGGATCGTCCGCGCGATAAACGGAAATCGCCCTTTTGTCGGTAATCGAGGAATAGCAGGAAGTGAAAATATAAAAACGCCCTTTATAATAATGGCACTCGGGCGCCCAAAAAAGGTCATTTATCCCGTGAAAATCCGCAGGCGGAGAAAAAACTACGATCTCATCGGACCACTTTTCAAGGTCGGGACTTACGCGGCAGACTATCTCCTTGCCGTTGGTTTTGTAAAGATAATATTTATCTCCGTACGGCATTACGAACGGATCGCGGCATTGAAAATCCTTCGCGTTATTATCGAACGCCGCGGTCGGTTCTGTATAATTCTCTTTGAGCGGTATATTGATATTAGATACTTTCATGTTTTAATAAGTAAATTTAATAAAATTCCAACTGTGTTTTTTAAGCGTCAGATCCGCTTTGCCCTCGTCGTAAACCTCAACGGGACTCGCTTCCCGCGGGACGACGCGCTCCGGTTCGGCGGCCGTATTCGTCAGCGAAATATCTTCGCCGTTCATCATAACGAAACGCGCGCATTTTAATTTTCCGAAAGAACGCAATTCAATGGTAGTATCCCTGTCCTCCCCCGCGTAATTGCACGCAAATACGCACACTTCCCGCTTTTCCCTGTTGTGCGTCACGCAGACGTTCAGCGAATCCGCATCCCTGTTTCCGCCCTCTATCCTATCGCACGCGGTTATCGTTTTGAGCGTTTCGCCGCGGGCGTTTTTCGAAGCGAACGCGAACGTATAAAAAATCGTCTGTCTGTAAGAAATACCGCCTTTTTCGCACATTATCGGCGCAATTACGTTTACGAGTTGAGCGAGGCAGGCAACCTTTACAACGTCGCAATTATTGAGCAAAGTATTCATAAGCCCGCCGAAAACGAGCGCGTCGCGCAGGGTATAAACGTCTTCTAAAATAGGCGGCGCCTTTCTCCAGAACGGCGTCACGTCAAGTTTATTCTGCTTCCATATATTCCACTCGTCAAAACTTATATAAATGTTCCTTTTCGATCTCTTTTTTTCTTTTACGAACTTTATGGTCGAACGTATCACGTCGATAAATTCGTTCATATCGTCGGCGGAGCAGAAAAAATCTTCGAGCGGTTTTTTACCTTCCGGATCGTATTCGTAATAGCGGTGCATCGAGAGGAAATCTATTTCGTCGTAAGTGTTTTCGAGAACGACGCGATCCCATTCCGGATAAGACGGCATCTCTCGGTTGCTGCTGCCGCATACGGTCAGTTTTACCGCTCCGTCCTCTCCTGCTGCCCTGCAATCGGCGGCGCGTATCATCCGCGCCGTCTGCATTGCCTTTTTACCGTAAGATTCCGCGTCCATCGAGCAGGTCTGCCAAGGGCCGTCCATTTCGTTACCGATGCACCAGTATTTTACGTTATAAGGCTTTTCGGAAGCGTTTTTGCGGCGCAGATCCGAAAAATAAGTACCCGACGGGTGATTGCAATATTCGAAATATTCAAGGGCGTCCATAGGCGTTCCGGTGCCCATATTGAAGGCGAGCATCGGCTGTGTCCCCGCGGCTTTGCACCACTTTATAAATTCGTCGGTGCCGAACTCGTTCGTTTCGATACTTTTCCAACCGAGATCAAGCCGCGTTTTTCTCTCGGCTACGTTGCCTATACCGTCCTTCCAGTCGTAGCCGGAAACGAAATTACCGCCCGGGTAACGGACGACGGATACGCCGAGTTCTTTTATAAGAGAAAGCACGTCCTTTCTGAAGCCGTTCCCGTCGGCGGAAGGGTGATCCGGCTCGTATATACCGCCGTAAATCGCCCTTCCGAGGTGTTCGAGAAAAGATCCGTAAATATTTTCGCTTATTGCGCCGACGACAAGGTTTTTATCCGCAAAAATTTTATACTTCATAAATTATTTCCCGAGAACAAGTTTACCGTATTCACGGGCAAGAACGTCTGTTTTGTGAGTTTTAAGATCGTTCCACGCCTCTCTGAAAGTATCTTTATTCAAAGTAATCGGTCTGCCGTCTGCCTTTCCGGATATAAAATAGCCTTCCCACTTCTGAATATTTATTTCGGGATCGTTGCCGACCTGCGCCTGAATACGTTTGGGCAAACGGGAGAAATATCCGTCGGTCATATCGTAAACGGCGGTACTGTTCAAACAATAATCGTTATAAAATTTTTCGTATTTTTCGGCCCATTCGTTGACATATAAATATTCGTCGAAAACATCGCTGCCGCCGACAATTCCGCGCAATAAATGCTTTGTGGGAGTTAAGTAATATTCTATTCCTTTCGCATCAAGGTTCGGCGTAAATTTACCGTCTGTAATATTGTAATGAACGCCTTCGATACCTTTGGTAAGTAATTCCTCGCCCTCTTCAGACATAAGATATTCGAGTATTTTCATTATTCTGTCGGTTTTACCGCTCTTGGCGTTTACGGCAGTACCTTGATAGTAACCTACTCCGCCCTGAACCCTTGCAAGACCGGCGGGGCCGGACCAAACGCCGTAACTTATCTCGGCATCGGGGAAATTCTTTTTAAGATTATTGTAAAACTTATCCGTTACGTTCATATTGGTAAGAACGACGCCGGCTCTACCCGTTTCAAACATGGCGAGTTCGTCACGATATTGCATAGCGGTAAATACGTCGGAATAGAGCAATCCTTCCTGATACAGGTCTATGCAATATTGCAAGCCCTGCATCATCTGATCGGCGCGTTCGCCGTCTGCGTCCCATACCGAACGGAGTTCTCCGTCCTGCTCGTAAAACCTGTGCGCGCCTACAAAACCCGCAAGGATATGTTCGAACCAAAATCCGTAAATCATTGCAAGCCCCGTCGTTCCCTTTCCGTCGGGATCGTTATCCACGAAAGCCTTGAGCACGTTTTTGAATTCCGTTTCGTTCGTGGGCATGGAAAGCCCTAACTCGTCAAGCCAATCCTGCCTGTATATAAATGCGTGATCGTAAACGTATTCTCTCGGCAACATATAAAGATTGTCGTCCGAAGCATAGTATGTTTTCAGATCGTTTCGGTTTACGAGTTCGGATATTTCCGGAAATTCGCTTTCTTTGCCTTTAACATATTCCTTCATGTTTACGAGATAACCCGCCTCTACGAGATCTTCCATGCAGGTATAAGGCAAAGTCTGATCGGCGCGCAATACCATAAGATCGGGTACATCTCCGTTTGCCATCATCATATTGAGTTTAATGTAAACTTCGTTTATCGTAGGTGAAGGTTCGAATATAAAATCGAATTCAACGTTGAATTTTTTCTCGATATATTCGACGGTGGGATCCGTTTCGAGATTTTCGCCTTCGAGCCTGTCGCCGTTAAGCAGACAAGTTATTGTCATGACGGAATCCTTTTTTTCTCCGTTTGCGCACCCGACCGAAACGGTCAATGCCGTTATTACGGAAATTATCAAAGCAAGTATTTTTTTCACGATATGACCTCCTTGACGTCATTTTTTGATTTTGAAATTCGATAATCCGAAGAATTTTCGGAATTATTCCTTTACCGAACCGAGCAGAACGCCCTTGGTAAAATATTTCTGCAAGAACGGATATACCAGAATTATCGGTAAAATGGTAAGTATTACAGCGGAATATTTGACTTGTTCGTCAACGGTTTTAATAGCGCCGCCGCCCACGCCCGTTCCTGAATTTGCATTGAGAAGATTATACAAAGCCGCCTGCAAAGTATATAGTTTATAGTCTATTATAAAATACAGAGCCGTATATAATTCGTTCCATTTATCCACGGCGTAAAATAAACCTATTACCATAATGGTAGGCAAACTCAAACGCACGTAAATAGTGAGCATTATCCTGCATTCGCTTGCGCCGTCTATCTCCGCGGCTTCCCGCAAAGATAACGGGATGTCGGTAAACGACGTACGGATGATAAACATATAAACCGTATTTATAAGCGACGGAATAACGTAAACCCAGAAATTATTGATAAGTTTAAGGTCTGAAAGCAGAATATACATAGGTATAAGCCCGCCGGAAAAAAACATCGTAAGAATTATTATCGAAGATATTATCTTCGCTCCCGGCAACTTTTCGATAGAGAGTACGTATGCTCCCGAAACCGTAAACGCAAGCGACAAAGCCAACCCGATGAACGTTGACTTTATCGTTGTGAGATATGCATCGCCGAGAAGTCCGTTCACAAGTATCTCTTTATAAGCGGAAAAATCAAACTTTGTGGGGATAATAGGCAGCGTGCGTTGCATAAGATCGGAATACGGTACAACAGAAGATAAAAACGCATACCAGAAAGGATAAACCATAACAAATGCAAGAACGCCGAAAAATATATAATTGAAAATAGTGAAACCTCTGTTCTTCATTGTTATATCTCCTTAAATAATTCCTCTTTGTCCCATTTTTTTGCTTACGCGGTCGGCAATGACCAGAAGTATGGTAGATATTATCGATTTGCAAAGCCCTACGACGGTAGCCTCGCTTTTATACGCGCCTTTTATACCGAGATCGTAAACAAACGTATCTATTATGGCGGAAACGTTTCTGTTGTAGTTATTCTGAAAAACTATAACCTGATCGAACCCCGCGCTCAAAATACTTGCAACCGCAAGTATAAGCATAAGAGATATCATCGACATTATGCTCGGTATCATAATGTGTATTATCTGCCTTATGCGAGAGGCTCCGTCAAGTTCCGCCGCCTCGTAAAGTTCTGGGTTGACGCCGTTTATTGCGGCGATATAGATTATAGTTCCCCATCCTGCATTCTTCCAGGTATCGGTTATAAGAATTACGGGAAGAAACGTGGAACTTTTCATAACAAAATATTGCGGTTCCCCGCCGAAAAACTCTATCAGTTTATTTATCAACCCCGTGGAGGGCGACAAGAACATAGTTACTATGCCGCCCATAATAACCCACGAGATAAAATGCGGAAGATAAATAAGCGTTTGATAAATTTTTCTCACGGGGCCGTTTACCATTTCGTTGAGCATTATGGCGAGAACCATAGGCACACAAAAACAGAATACAAGACGTGAAAAACTGATTATCAGGGTGTTCCTTAACGCTATCCAAAGATTTCTGTTCGTAAATATTTCGTAAAAGTGCTTAAACCCTACCCACTTACTGCCGAACACGCCGAGCAGAGGTTTATAGTCCTTAAAGGCGATAAGTATTCCGTACATCGGAACGTAGCAAAACAGTATGTAAAAGCCGAGGACGAACGCCGCGAGAACATACACGAACCAGTATTTTTTCAACACCCTGATAATTTTGTTCATTTCAACTTATCCTTAATTTTCTTTGCGTTTAAGAACGAATAATGCGGAAGCGAGCAACGCGGCCGCCGCGATGGAAACGGAAACGACGTTGATCGAACCGAAACAACTGTTTTCGTCCGCAGAGGTAACGGTTGAAGTGCTATCGCCGTTTTCAGCGGAAGCGCTGTCCGCGGGAGCGTCTGTCTTTTCCCAAGAAATAGTTAATTCATAGAACACTCCGTCATAACCCATATCGTCGTTCGGGCAGGCGGCGAGATATATCATATCGTCTTTGTTCAATGAAATCCTGTTTATGTCCGCAACGATAGGTTCGTTATCGTTTGCCGCATTATCTTTACCCGTAAGAACGTACGAAAGGAGAAGTTCTTCGTTTTTATAGATTTTGACCGTCACGCCGTCGCCGGGGTTATCGATAGTATCGAATATGCTTTCGAGATGCAGATCTACCGTTTTATCGGAATCGGCCTTCCAACCGAGAACAGCCATGTAGGCTTCCCCGTTTTGTACTGCCGGATGCATCATGCCATCCATACGGATTCCGAGATAAGGTATATATCCCGCCGTATCCCACGTTATATTCGCAGGAGAGAGTTCCTGAAGATTGCTTGTGCCTTCGGAAACTTTTCCGTAAAGATAGTAGAAGTTTTTAGCCCCCTGAACAAATCTGAAATCGTCAACGTTGTTCACGCTGTCGAGTTCACCGGTAAGTTTGGGTTCGGTAGGCTCCGCGGGTTTTACGGGTTCATAATGTTTATCCGCTAATTCGTAAGTAAGAACGTAAGTTGCTCCGTCAAACGCTATGTCGTTATTATGATGAATAAAGAAGAGTATTTCGTCACCGGCTTTTACCTCGACTTCTTTCACTTCCATCGTGGTTTCCCCTGCCGTATTTACGTTGGCGGTGCAAAGCACTCCGTCGTCGTCGTTTAATACGAAAAACGCTATCGTTCCGTTGCCTTCCGCGGATTCTTTTGCAGCAACCATTTTCGCGTTGAGTATGCCGTCTTTTTCCACCTTATAACCAACGATGGGCATCGAGTAATTACCCTCTGCTCCGGGGTGTAAAAAGCCGCTCTTGTTGATCTGGAAATACGCCTCGCCGTTGAAATAATGAGTTTCGTCCTCGGAAAGAGTAACGGGCGTTCTGCTCGCCATAGTGCCGAGGCAGGTATAATAATTCCAAACGCCGGCGGAGTTGTCCGCGTCGGTTTCCCACTCGCCGTTCTCGCCGCCGAAAACGTGTTTTATAACGGTTTCTTCAACGGGATCAACGGGAACTTCCGGTTCTTCGGGCGCGTCTTCCAAAGTGTAAGTGAGAACGTAAGTTGCTCCGTCAAACGCTATGTCGTTGTAGTGGTGAATAAGTAAATACATGGTATCGCCGGCTTTTACCGATTGATTTTTCAATTCAAGAACGGTTTCTTCAACGGTTTCCACCGTGGTCTGGCATAACCAACCGTTATCATCGTTAAGTACAAACATCGCTATTGTTCCGTTGCCGCCGGCTTCGGCTTTCGTCGCGCTCATTCTGCCGTTAAGTATGCCGTCTTTTTCAACGGTGTATCCGATAAGCAGGCACGACCAGGGATCGGACGCGCCCGGGTGCATAAAGCCGTCTTTCCTTATTACGAGATAGGCTTCCGCATTCACATATTGCGTCTGATCTTCCGAAAGCGTCAAATTCGATCTGCTCGCTACCGTACTAAGGCAGGAATAATAACTCCACACGCCGGCGGAGTTATCCGCGTCGGTTTCCCACTCGCCGTTCTCGCCGCCGAAAACGTGCGTTATGGGAGCGGTTTCGGGCTGATCGCCTTCGGTTTCTTCAGCAAATGCGGATATTGCGCCGAAAACGCTGAAAGAGAGTGCCATCGTTAACAAAATTGCTAATAACTTTCTCATTTTTTTAT
>JAFTDZ010000086.1 GCA_017453885.1 Clostridia bacterium | reverse complement strand
TACACCTGCGGGGCGGAAGTGCGGGCGAAGTTCAACCGCAGGCATTGGGGCAAGATAAACCACCCCGATCAGGAAGATTGCGTGTATATGGCGGCGCACGGCGTGCCCGCGCAGAACATTGACGAGTTCAACGCCTATCTTGCCGGTTACAGGGCAAAAAGAGAGATAAGGGACGAGAAGATGACCGACCTTATCAACAAAAAATTCGGCAAGTTCGGGATATGCATAGATTTCAGGAAGGATGTATACGACGCGTCGAGAGCGGCGGAAGGCGGTTCCATAACAGAAAGGCACCTTATGAACGCCCTCGCGAAGAAGTTGGAGGAGCGGTTCGGCAGGAGCGGGGCGCTGCTTTCCTTTTTGGAAAACGACCTCGAACTGAAGGTGAACGACAAGCAGAAGGGTTACCTTACCGATAAGGACAATACCTGCTTCAATTACGATCTTTTGGGCGTGCTTAAAGCGGACACGAAATTCTTTTACATAGACGCCGACGAGGAGATGCCGGACGTGACGGAATTCGTGAAGGTTGCGAAAGGCTTCGGGGCGATACCAGCCTACGCTTACCTCGGCGACGTGGGCGAAAGCGTTACCGGAGATAAGAGGGCGCAGAAGTTCGAGGACGACTTTTTGGACGACCTTATAAAAGAGATAAAAGCCGTGGGAATACAAGCCGTTGCGTATATGCCGACGAGAAACACCGAGGCGCAACTTGACAGGTTGAGAAAGTTGTGCGCCGAGAACGGACTTTTCGAGATAAGCGGAGAGGATATAAATTCGCCGCGGCAGAAATTCGAGTGCAAGGCGCTGGCTAACCCGAGGTATTCTAACCTTATAGACAGTACCTGGGCGCTTATCGGGCACGAACGCGCTTCCGAAAAGGGTGTGGAAAACGGTATGTTTGCCGAAAAAGCATTGAGAGAATATCCCGATCTCGGCGAGAGGATAAAAGCCTACGCGAAGATCGGTTACGATTCCATAAAAAACTATTGAAAAATTCAAGGAGAACGCAGAAATGAAAAACATCGATCTTAAGGGAAAAGTCGCGCTGGTTACCGGCGCAAGTCAGGGGCTGGGCGAGGCGCTCGCTTTAAGGCTTGACAAGGAAGGCTGCAAAGTTGCCGTGTGCGACATAAATATCGAGGGCGCGCAGAAAGTTGCCGCCCAACTGAAAGAGGGCATCGCGCTGCAGGTGGACGTTACCAAGTACGAGACCTGCAAAGCCGCCGCGGAAGCAGTTGTGGAAAAATGGGGCACTATCGATATACTTATCGCGAACGCCGCGATAGTTAAGAGCGGGGATATATTCAATCTTTCGCCGGAAGCCTTCAAACTCGTTACCGACGTGAATTTGAACGGTTACTTCAACACCGTGAAGGCTGTGGCGCCAGTTATGCTCGCAAATAAAAAAGGCAGTATAATTCAGATAAATTCAAAATCCGGCAAGAAAGGTTCGTATAAAAACGGGGCTTACGCGTCGAGCAAGTTCGGCGGCGTGGGGCTTACGCAAAGCCTTGCGCTGGAGTTTGCCGAGGAAGGCGTAAGGGTGAACAGCATATGCCCGGGCAACCTTCTCAATTCGCCCCTTTGGGTGAACAGCCTGTTCAAACAGTACGCCGCAAACCAAGGCACTACCGAGGAAAAGATAAGGGAAAAATATATCAACCAGGTGCCTATGAAACGCAGTTGCGAGTACGAGGATATCGAGAACGTTATGGTGTTCCTCGCGTCCGATATGTCCTCTTATATGACGGGGCAGGCGATAAACGTCACCGGCGGACAGCAGATGTATTGATGCGTTGCTGGCGCAACGTGAAAAATGAAGGGTGAAGGGTGAATTGCGCCTGTCGGCGAGTGAAGTACCTGACGGAGTGAAGTTCGCCTGTTGGCGAGTGAAGTACCTGACGGAGTGAAGTTCGCCTATCGGCGAGTGAAGCGACTGACGGGTAAGAGGTTCGGTAGAAAAAAATAAATTTATAAGGAATAATGTTATGAAAAGAGTTCTCGCGTTCGATTTCGGCGCGTCTAACGGCAGAGCGCTGATCGGCGAAATTAAAGACGGTAAGATAGTCTATACGGAAGTTCACCGCTTTCCGAACGATCCCGTTTCGGTGAACGGTAAACTGTACTGGGATTTTTTAAGGCTTATCCACGAGATAAAGACCGGTATAGTAAAGGCTAAACAGGCGGGCGGTTTCGATTCCGTCGGCATAGATACCTGGGGTGTAGATTACGGTTTTCTCGATAAGAACGGCAATCTGGTCAACACGCCGTACCATTACCGCGACGAGCGCACCGAGGGAGCGATGGAAAAGGTATTCGCTCTCGCTGGGGGCAAGGAGAACGTGTATTCGAGAACGGGCATACAGTTTATGCGCCTCAACACGCTGTTTCAACTATACGCTTCCGTTACGGAAGATAAGGACGCCCTGGACAGGGCTGAAACCATGTTGTTTATGCCCGACCTTATGGCTTACGTTCTTACGGGAAAGAAGGTTGCCGAATATACCGTTGCTTCCACCTCGCAGATGATAAACCCGTACACGCACGACTGGGACAGGGAACTTATCGGTAAGATAGGGTTCGACGTGAGTAAACTGCCGGAGATAGTGCCGAGCGGTTACGTTTACGGCAATATAAGGCGGGAAATATGCGACGAACTCGGTATAGACAGCGTGCCCGTGATAGCCGTTTGCACGCACGATACCGGTTCGGCGGTGGCGGCGGTGCCCGGCGATATGGAAAATTGCTGTTATATTTCCTGCGGGACCTGGTCGCTTATGGGCGTGCAACTCGATAAACCCGTGGTGACGGACGAGAGTTTTGCCGAAAATTTCACCAACGAGGGCGGTTACGATAGATCCGTAAGGTTTTTGAAGAATATAATGGGGCTGTGGATAATACAGGAATCCCGCCGCAGATGGCAAAAAGAGGGGAGCGACTATTCCTTCGCCGAACTTGCCGATATGGCGGAAAAGGCCGAGAGCGTTTGCTATATAGACCCCGATTACCCCGATTTCGATACCCCCGGCAATATGCCCGAGAGGATACGCGAGTTCTGCCGCAAGACAGGGCAGAGAGAACCGCGGACGATAGGCGAGTTCGCAAGGTGTATTTACGAGAGCCTTGCGCTGAAATACCGGAACACGCTCGAGAGCATAGAGAGGCTTACCGGCAAAAAGTACGGGGCGATAAATATTATAGGCGGCGGTTGCAAGGCGGAAATACTCTGCCGTATGACCGCGGATATTTGCGGCGTGAAGGTAGTTGCCGGCCCTTCGGAAGCGACCGCGCTCGGCAATATCGCCGTGCAGTTGATAACGCTCGGCGAAGTGAAAGATATCAAAGAGGCTAAAAAACTTATCGCGGCGGGCGGCGACGTGAAGGAATATTTGCCGCAGGGCAAGTATAAAGCCGATTACGGAAAGTTCGTAGAGATAGTGAAAATCGCAAAAGAGTGAAGTACGCCTTACGGCGAGTGAAGTTCGCCTGTTGGCGAGTGAAGTTCGTCTATCGGCGAGTGAAGTACCTTACGGAGTGAAGTTCGGCGGTGCCGAGTGAAGTACCTGCGGAGTGAAGTACCTGCGGTGTGAAGTACGCCTGCGGCGAGTGAAGTACCTGCGGTGTGAAGTTCGGCGGTGCCGAGTGAAGTGCCTTCGGTGTGAAGTACGCCTGCGGCGAGTGAAGTACCTGCGGCGGGAACGTCATTCTGAATACAGCGGAGCGAAATGACGGGTGAGATGGGGTGCGAGGGAATAGAAAAACGGGGTTTTTGTGAGAAAAAGGGGACTTTTTTACGGGGTGAGGATCTTGCAACCGCGGGATTCTATCGCCGCGACGTATTCGGGAGAGGGGAGCGCGTCCGTTATAAAATAATCTACGTCGGAAAAATCGCCAGTCTTTGCCATGTAAGTTTTGCCGAATTTGGAACTGTCCGCAAGGAGAATTTTCAGGGCGGAGTTTTTGAGCATGGTCTGCTTGACCTTAGCCTGTTCGAGGCTCGCCTCGGTCATTCCGCCGAGGTCCACGCCGTTGCAGGAGATGAAAGCCACGTCCGTATGTAATTTGGAACAGTATTCGACCGTATCCGCGCCGAGTATGGAGTTGGACTGGCTCTGTATCATTCCGCAGGTGACGTAGATCTTCGCGTTGGTCTTTTCGGAGAGGAGCAACGCGTTTTTCAATCCGTTGGTAACGATGGAAAGATAACTGAAACGGGCGAGAAGGGGCACTATCTTGCCCGTGGTGCTGGAAGAATCTATATACAGCGAGGAATTGTTCTTGACGAAACGCACGGCCACCGCCGCTATCTCCTTCTTTTCGAGAACGTTTTCCTGCTCGCGCAGAAGGGTGGACGATTCGTCCGACGAACTGCCCGTTATTATAGCCCCGCCGTGCGTGCGGCGGATAAGCCCGGACTTTTCCATGGCGGAAAGATCCCTTCTGACCGTGGCGCAACTTACGAACAGTTCCTTCGCCAGATCGTTCACCGAAACGGATTTGCGCTCTTTTATTATCTCGATTATCTCGTCCTGCCGTTCTATAGCGTACATTTATATTACCTCTTGCTTGTTTGTTTTCGTTTGTGATTGAATTATAGCATAAAAATTTCTTTTATGCAAGTTATTTGTCATCTATTTACAAATTCGTTCGCGTGTGCTATACTTTATATAGTAATTATATAAACGGAAGGTTTGGGAATGAACGCAAACGATCAACGCGCGTGGGACGACCTGAAAAAGGGGCTTGACGCGCAGAACAGAGAGGACAGACTTTCTTCATTAAAAAAACTGCTCGCTTTCGAAAGGGAAAACGGGCTTTTGCCTGTGAGAAGGGATAACGATTCGAACAATCACATACACACGATATATTCCTTTTCGCCTTACTCGCCCGTTTCCGCCGCGTACACGGCTTATCGGGCGGGGCTTACTTCCTGCGGGAGTATGGATCACGACAGCCTTTCCGGCGCGAAGGAATTCGCGG
>JAFTDZ010000085.1 GCA_017453885.1 Clostridia bacterium | reverse complement strand
CGGCTGTTCGGGTTACCCCGATTGCCGATTTATGAGTTGGGATATGCCTACGGGCGGCAAATGCCCGAAGTGCAACGCCTATCTGATACAGGCGAAAGACGGCAAGTCCGTAAGGTGTTCCAACAAGGATTGCGACTATACAGAAAAGGCTGGTAAATGAAAAGGATAGTAAAGGTCGTTGGCGGAGGGCTTGCCGGTAGCGAGGCGGCGTTATACCTCGCGAAACGCGGCGTCAAAGTCCTGCTATACGATATAAAACCGAATAGATTCACGCCGTGCCATCACAGCGGGAACTTCGCCGAACTCGTTTGCAGCAATTCGCTCAAAAGCAACGATATTTACGGCAACGCCTGCGGGCTTCTGAAGGAAGAAATGCGTATTCTCGGCTCGAAAATAATCGAGGCGGCAGACAACACTTCCGTCCCCGCGGGTAAAGCCCTCGCCGTGAACAGAGAACTTTTTTCGGAATATATAACCGACCTTATACGAAACGATGAAAATATTGAGGTCGTTTCCGAAGAAGTTACCGAGATAGGCGGAGATGATATAACCATAATCGCCACAGGGCCGTTGACCACGCCCGCGCTCGCAAAAAAGATAGAGGAACTTACCGGTTCCTGCCCGTATTTTTTCGACGCAGCCGCGCCGATAGTCGACGGTGAAAGCATAGATATGAACTTTGCTTTCGTTTCGGACAGATACGGCGAAGCGGGAACGGGCGATTATATAAACTGCCCGCTCGACAGGGAGCAATACGACGAATTCGTAACCGAACTTTTAAGCGCAAAACGAGCCGAACTGCACGATTTCGAGGACGATAAGGTATTCGACGGCTGTATGCCCATAGAGGTTATGGCGGCGCGAGGGCACGAAACGTTGCGTTTCGGTCCGATGAAGCCAACGGGGCTTACCGATCCGAAAACGGGCAGATGGCCTTACGCCTGCGTCCAACTCCGAAAGGAAAACACGGCGGGGGATTCGTATAACATTGTAGGATTTCAAACGAACCTGATCTTTCCCGAACAAAAGAGAGTTTTAGCGATAATACCCGCGCTTAAAAACGCAGAATATTTTCGTTACGGCGTAATGCATAAAAACACATACATAAAAAGCCCCGGCATATTATCGAACGATTTTTCTTTGATAAAGAATCCCGACGTATATTTTGCGGGGCAAATGACCGGAGTCGAAGGTTATGTGGAAAGCGCCGCGAGCGGACTTACCGCGGCGATAAACGTTGCGAGAAAGATAAACGGGTTGCCGCCCGTATCTTTCGGCAACGATACCGTAATAGGGGCGCTTGCGAATTACGTGGCTACGGAGAACGAGAACTTTCAACCGATGAACGCAAACTACGGAATATTGCGTCCGTTGGAAACAAAAATAAGAGATAAGGCCGTTCGCAAACAAAAACTTGCGGAGAGGGCGATAGAAACGATTAAAAGACACAAGGAGAATCTGATATGAACGAATTCAAAGGAACGACCATTTGCGCCGTAAAGAGAAACGGCGTTACCGCCATCGCGGGAGACGGTCAGGTAACTTTTTCCGAATCGATAATATTCAAAAACAACGCCGTTAAAGTAAGGCGCATTTATAACGATAAAGTAATTCTCGGCTTCGCGGGGTCCGTTTCGGATGCGTTCACTCTTACGGAACGCTTTGAGGGAATGCTTAATAAATATTCGGGCAATCTTATGCGTAGTGCGGTGGAACTCGCCGAACTGTGGCGTAACGACAAGGTAGGCAGAAAACTCGAGGCGATGATGATAACCGCCGATAAAGACACGTTGCTTATCGTTTCCGGTTCCGGTGAAGTTATAGAACCCGATGAGGGTATCTGCGCTATAGGAAGCGGCGGAAATTACGCACTCGCCGCGGCGCGCGCGCTTTATAAGGAAACGGATTACGGCGCCGAAGAAATTGCGCAAAAGGCGCTTATGATAGCGAGCGAGATATGCGTTTACACTAACGGAAACATTCGCGTGGAAACCGTGTAAAACGCTTTTACGACAGGCGTAAACGCAAACAAAATCGTATATAATATAAAGGAAAAGGAGATTGAAATGGATCTTACTCCGAGACAGATAGTATTTGAACTTGACAAATATATAATCGGACAGGAAAAGGCTAAAAAGGCGGTTGCGATAGCGCTTCGGAACCGTTACAGAAGAAGCCGGCTTCCCGCCGAGGTCATGGAAGAAATAACCCCTAAAAACATTATCATGAAAGGCCCCACGGGCGTCGGTAAGACAGAGATAGCGAGGAGGCTTGCCAAACTTGTAAAGGCTCCGTTCATCAAGGTTGAGGCGACTAAATTCACCGAAGTCGGCTACGTCGGCAGGGACGTTGAGTCGATGATAAGAGACCTTGTGGAGTGTTCCGTAAGACTTGTTAAAGAAGAACAATTCAAAGTAGTCAGCGCGAAGGCGACCGCCACGGCGGAAAAGATAGTGCTTAACGCGCTTGTAGTAATGCTTAAGGACGAGAAGGGAGAAACGCCCGAAGAAGTTTTCAGAAACCGCGTGCTCGAAAATCTTCGTACCGGTCAATATAATAACTACCAGATAGAAATAGAAGTGGCGGACGTTCCCAAACCCATGGAACTCGTTCCCGGCTCCGGCACGGAACTCAACCTCGGCTCTATCTTCGACGCGTTCGGCGGTAAAAAGAAGAAGAAACGCAAGGTAACCGTAAAGGAAGCCATGCAACTTATCATAGCCGAAGAATCGGATAAACTTATCGATTCCGACAACGTTAATTCCGAAGCGATACGCCGCGCGGAAAACGAAGGGATCATTTTCATAGACGAAATAGATAAAATAGCGGGCAAGAGCAACGCTTCCGGCGGGCCGGACGTCTCGCGCGAAGGCGTACAGAGAGATATTCTGCCCATAGTTGAAGGCTCTACCGTAATTACCAAATACGGCCCCGTCAAAACCGATTATATCCTCTTTATTGCGGCGGGCGCTTTCCACGTTTCGTCCGTACAGGATCTTATTCCCGAATTGCAGGGTCGCTTTCCGATCCTCGTTGAACTCGACAGCCTGAACAAGCAGGATTTCGTAAATATCCTCACCGTTCCGCAAAACGCCGTCACCACGCAGTATAAAACGCTTTTGCGCGTTGACAATATCGACTTGAGTTTCACCGAAGGCGCCATCGAAAAGATAGCCGAAATTTCCGTGGAACTGAACGCCACGAGCGAGGATATAGGCGCGAGAAGGCTTCACACCGTGCTTGAAAATCTCGTGGAAGATATTTCGTTCAACGCCGGCGGCGATCACCCTATGATAGAGATGGTGATAGACGAAAAGTACGTTACGGACCACACGCCCGAAACGCTCAAACAAAAAAATCTCAAAAAATATATTCTTTGAAAAAGGAAAACGATATGATAAATATTCCAAAAGGAACCAAAGACGTATTGCCTTCCGACGTTTACAAGTGGCACTACTTTGAAAAATGCGCGTCCGAGATTGCCGACGCTTATAACCTGAGAGAGATAAGGACGCCGGTTTTCGAACACACGGAACTTTTCCTTCGCGGAGTGGGCGACACCACCGACGTAGTAAACAAGGAAATGTACACCTTCGAGGACAAGGGCGGCAGGAGCATAACGCTAAAACCCGAAGGTACCGCGGGTGTGGCTCGCTCGTTTATCGAAAACGGTATGTATAACGAGGCGATGCCCTGCAAAATGTATTATTTTTCGCCCGTGTTCCGCTACGAGCGCCCGCAGGCGGGCAGACTGCGCGAACACCATCAATTCGGCGTGGAAATTTACGGCGGCAAGGACGCGGATACCGACGCGGAAGTTATACTTATCGCTTACGATATGTTAACCAAACTCGGTTTGTCGGTGGAACTCAATATAAACAGCATGGGTTGCAAAAACTGTAAAGCCGAGTACAATAAAGCGTTAAAACAGTATCTCGGCGGGCATCTTAACGAAATGTGCGACACCTGTAAAGTCCGCTTTGAAAAGAATCCTCTGCGCATTCTTGACTGCAAGGAAGAAGGCTGCAGAAAAATAACCGCGGACGCGCCTGCTATAACCGATTATCTGTGCGATGACTGCCGCGGACATTTCAACGACCTTAAAAGGTACCTTAACGTAGCGGGGCTCGATTATAAGGTCAACCCGCATATAGTCAGGGGGCTCGATTATTACACGAGGACGGTATTCGAATTCATCACCACTTCGCTCGGCGCGCAGGGCACCGTTTGCGGCGGCGGGCGTTACGACGGACTTATCGAAACGCTCGGCGGCAACCCGACTTGCGGCGTAGGCTTCGGAATGGGCATAGAGAGGATACTTCTTCTGGCGGAAGCCGTAGGCGCGGATATACCGAAAGCAAAACCCGTTAAACTTTATATAGCGTCTATGGGCGACGCCGCGTTCGATAAGGCGTTCGAACTTGCCACGGCGCTTCGGAGAAAAGGAGTAAAGGCGGAGATAGACCACATGCGCCGCAGCGTAAAAGCGCAGTTCAAGTACGCCGATAAAATTCAGGCGGAATACGTTGCCGTTATAGGCGACGACGAACTTAACTCAAACGAAGTGCAACTTAAAAAAATGTCCGACGGAAGTACCGAGAGTATTAAAATCGACGAAATTGTAAAATATTTTATTGAAGGAGAAAGATAATGAACGAAAAAGTAAAAAAACTCACCAACGAAGAATTTTTTGATTTCATAGCCAAAGCGGAAAAGCCCGTTCTCGTTGACTTCTACGCCGAATGGTGCGGCCCGTGCAAAATGCAGTCGCCCATAATAGACGAAGTAGCCGAAGAACTTTCGGACAAGATAACGGTAGCGAAAGTCGATACCGACGATTGTTACGACGTTTGCATGAAATACCGCATAGCGAGTATTCCCACGCTTATCCTTTTCAAGGGCGGCGAGGCGGTGGAAACTTCCGTCGGGCTGACTTCTAAAGCGGAATTATCGCAGATGATAATCAAACACGTGTAAATTTGTAAAACGCGTTCCGGAAAGGGGCGCGTTTTCCAATGTTTTTTATTATTTTTTATCATAATTTCTTTCGGGAAACGATTGTAAATTTTGCTTTTATATGTTATAATTAACTTATAATCGAGTATGGGAGCAAAGTAAATTGAAAAGCGCTTCGAAAAGGCATGCAAAAAAAGATAACGGATTTGTTTCCGGAGAAACCTTTGGCATAACGCTGATTCTCTTTTCCGTAATTTCCGCTATACTTATGTTGTTGAGCGACGTGTTATTCGGTCGTCAATGGTTTTACACGCAGTTTTTATACGGTGTTTTCGGATATTTCGCTTTCGCCGTATTCGCGGTTTTGTGTTACTTCGGAGTGATCCTGCTTATCGGAAAACGTCGCGCCGGCGGAAACGGAAAGAAGTCCGCCCTCGTCGCGCTGTTTTTATTTTTGCTCGTTTGCCTTATACATTCGCTCACCGCGGCCGACGCGGGCGATGGTTACGGCGCGTATATAAACGATTGTTACCTGCGCGGGGAGAACGGGCTGGATACCTGTACCGGCGGCGGCGCGCTGTTAGCGCTGATAATTTACCCGGCGGTAAAATTTCTTACCCCCGTGGGGTGTTACGTTCTTTTCCCCGTCCTGATGATAGTGGACGTGGCGGTTTTCGTTCGCATTTCAATAACTAAAGCGACAGCGAAGAAGAAAAAGAGCAATAAGCCAAAAGAATTTGCGGGATACAAAATGTATCCGGACGACAGTTTCGATTTCAAGACCGCGCCCGCCGTAAAGAGCGGCGCGAGGCTTTACGACAGGGCGGAGAACGATACCGCTCCGCGCTCCGCAAAAAAGACGGACAGGACCGAGAGGGACAGAGCCCTGACCATATTGTATCCGGACAAGCAATCCAAATCTTCGTTCGCTCCCGCCGATACGAACGCGAAAAATTCGCTGAACCGCACGGAAAACTTTACCGGAAGATCGTATCAACGGCAGATGGACAGGGATTACGAACGCTCTTCCGGCATGGTAAGGCGCCCCGGCGCGACAGACGGGAACGACAGATCGCAGATAAACGATTTTTCTAACAGAGCCAGCGTTTCCGAGCGCAGAACTTTCGACGCGGACCTTTCGCAGCGCCGCAGGGGAGAAGAATTTCAAAACGGAGATTCTTCCGTCGAACAGCGCCGCGTAAACCTTTTTGACGGAAGAAGGAATGCGGAACCCGCGGAAGACGACGCGATATTCCTTCGCGGCAGCGACAGGCGCGAACTCGAAAAGGAGAGAAACGCGCGCGAGTCCGTTGAACGCGCGAGCGATAAAACGGACGATGCCGCCGCGGTGAGATCCCGTTCGATATTCGAGAAGGCAAGGAGAAGATCCGGATCCGGCGAAGATAATATTAAAAACGACGATACCGCGGATGACGTGGAAATAATAGACACCCTTACCCGGGAGAGCAGAGATCGTTCCCCGTTCGCGGAAAAGTGGGATAAGCGTTTCCGTACCTCGCCGGAAGTAAAAAAGGAAGAACCCGCCGCAAAGCCCGAACCGATAGTTACGGAAAAACCTGCGGAAGCAAAGGCCGAAGAACCCAAACCCGTTGAAGAAAACAAAACTTCAAACGTAAAGAAGTTCGACCTTCAGACGGAAAAGAGGGCAATATACGTAGAACCCGATACGGGCGACGCCGTTATGCCGGAGGACGAACAACCCCAAAACAACAAGGACGACGGCGAACAGTTGCAACTCGTAGAAAACAAGGAGTATATCGGCATTCCGGAAATGCCCATCCGCTATAAATACAACAAGCCGCCTATCGACCTTTATAAGGATAACCCGAAGAAACTCGTTTCGGAGGACGAAAACGTCGAAAAGCGCATCAGCATAATAGAAAAGACGCTCGAAAGTTTCAACATACCGGCAAAGGTGGAAAATATCGTTTCCGGTCCTACGTTGACGCGTTACGAATTATCCATGCCCGAAGGCATTTCGGTAAAGAAGGTCCCGCCGTATGCGTCCGACCTCGCGATGAACCTCGAAGTAGAGGCAGTCCGTATCGACGCGCCTATTCCGGGCAAGAGCCTTGTCGGCATAGAAGTGCCGAACAAAGTTAAAGAAATGGTAGGGATGAAGGAACTCCTTCTCGAAAAGGATTACCAGAAGAGCCCGCCCGAAGCGCTTTCCATCGTTCTCGGAGAGGACGTTGTCGGCAACCCCGTAATAACCGACCTTGCCAAAACCCCGCACCTTCTCGTAGCGGGCGCAACCGGTATGGGCAAGAGCGTTTTCCTTAATTCGATGATAATGAGCCTCGTTACGAAGTACGGGCCGGAAGATCTCCGCCTCGTCCTCGTAGATCCTAAACAGGTGGAATTTTCCATATACGAACATATGCCGCACCTGCTTATAGACCAGATAATAACCGAGGCGCAACTGTGCATAGGGATACTCGACTGGGCTATCGACGAGATGGAAATGCGATATAAGATATTCCGCAGTTTCTACGCGCAGAAGATAGACGAATACAACAGTTCCATAAACCCCAAAACCCAGCGCAAGATGCCGAAGATCGTTATAATAATAGACGAGTTGGGCGATCTTTTCAGTATCAGTTCACAGATAAAGCACGACATAGAGGACCGCATACGCCGTTTGACGCAAAAGGCGAGGGCTGCGGGAATACACGTTGTAGTAGCCACGCAACGGCCTGACGTTACGGTAATTACGGGCGTTATAAAAACCAACCTTCCTTCGCGTATCGCATTCAAGGTAATAAACTACGTCGATTCAAAGACGATAATAGACGACGGCGGAGCCGAAAAACTTCTCGGCAACGGCGATATGATATTCAAAACTTCCAACTCCGCGCTTCTTCGCCGTATTCAGGGCGCTTACGTTTCCAAGGGAGAAATGGTCAGCGTGCTGAACTATATCAAAGAACACAACGATTGCTTTTACGATTCCAACGCCAAGAAGTATCTCGACGCGAAGAAGGCAAGCACGCAGAACGGCGGAACGGCCGCCTCGATTTCTTTCGGAGACAACGCCGACAACGAAAACGACCCGAGCACGTTCAACAACATTCCCATAAGGAATTTGAGGGCGCTGAAGGTCGTTATAGAAAAGAAGCAGGCTTCCATATCCCTGTTGCAAAGGTCGCTCAGTATAGGTTATTCCACGGCGGGCAGGATAATAGACTGGATGGAAAAAATGGGCTATATCTCGCCGTTCGAAGGCGCGAAGGCAAGGGAAGTGCTTATCACGATGGACGAATTCGAAAATTTATACGGAGAGGCGGAACTCGATTGACGGTTCCGGGGTACTACGGCATTGATCGACTTGAAGGATAAAAAGATCGCGGTAATATCGCTCGGTTGCGACAAAAACCGCGTGGATACCGAGTATATGCTCGGCAACGTATATAAATTCGCCACACTTACCGACGATCCGTTCGACGCGGAAATAATTATCGTAAACACCTGCGCTTTTCTCGAGGCGTCGAGAAAGGAATCGGTAGATACGGTACTCGAGTTCAACGAGTACAGAAAGGTCGGCAAACTCGAAAAACTCGTTATAACGGGTTGCCTGCCGCAGAAGTTTATAGGGGAGATATTCGAAGAACTCACCGAGGCGGACGTTTTTCTCGGCTTCCGCGATTACGACCTTCTGGAAGACGCACTGAAGGAATCTTACGCCACGGGCAGGCGGGTGAATTACGTCGGCAAAAAGGACAGAGTAGAGAGCGTAAAGAGGATAGTTTCCACGCCTTTGCACTATGCTTACCTTAAAATTGCCGACGGTTGCAATAACCGTTGCACCTATTGCCTTATACCGTACATTCGCGGAAAATATACTTCCGAGCCGATGGAAAAACTTCTTTCCGAGGCGGAATCTCTCGGGGATATTTCCGAACTGATCCTCGTGGCGCAGGATATTACGCGGTACGGCATCGACTTATACGGCAAGGCGAAACTGCCCGAACTTATAACCCGCCTTTCCGGACTGGACAACGTAAGAAAGATCCGGCTTTTGTATTGTTACCCCGATATGATAGACGACGAACTTATATCGGTAATAAAAAACGATCCGAAAGTAATAAAATACATAGATATTCCCCTTCAACACGCGGACGACGGAATACTAAAACTTATGAACAGATCGGGGCGGGGTGAGGACTATCTTGCGCTGATAAACAAACTGAAAAGCGAAATACCGGGCATCGCGATACGTTCTACGTTTATAACGGGTTTCCCCGGCGAGGACGAAACCGCCTTTGAAAACCTGAAAAAATTTCTCCTTAAGGCGAAACTTTTCAACGCAGGGTTCTTCGCTTACTCGCGCGAGGAAGGAACGCCCGCCTACAAACTCAAAAATCAAGTCCCTTCTTCCGTAAAGAAAAAGAGGCTGAAAGAACTTTACGACCTTCAAAAGAAAATTTCCGCCGATACGCTTGCGGAATATAAGGGAAAAACGATAGAAGTTGTATTCGACGAGATAGATTACGACAGAGAGTTGTTCGTCGGCAGGGCGTATTTCAGCGCGCCGGAAATTGACGGAAAGGTATATTTCACTTCCGGAACGCAGGTCGTTCAGGGTGAAACTTATAAAATAAAAATAAAGAGAACGGATTCTTACGATCTCTACGGGAGCGTGACAGAATAAATGAACTTACCTAACAGACTTACTGTTTTAAGATTGATATTGATACCGGTGTTCGCCGTGTTTTTCTTCGTTACGGCAATACCGTACAATTTCGTGTTCGCGCTCGTCGTGTTCTGCGCGGCGGCGTTCACCGATTTTTTGGACGGATATTTCGCGCGCAAATTAAATATGGTCACCAACCTCGGAAAGTTTCTCGATCCGATTGCCGATAAACTTCTCGTTTCAACCGCGCTTATACTGCTTTTGACCGTTCCCGCGGTGATGCCTGCGATAATAGGGGCGATATGCGTGAGCGTGATCATAGCGAGGGAACTTATGATAAGCGCCTTCAGGCAAATAGCGGCGGCGCAGAATATAATAATGGCTGCCGATATGACAGGGAAGATAAAAACGGTTTTTCAGGACTTCGCCATCATCGTGATGCTATTGTGCTGCGAATCGATCTCTACGGGCGCGTACAAATTCTTTTATTACGCGGGGCTCGCATTGCTCGTTACGGCGACGTTGCTCTCTATTATTTCCGCAATAAACTATATCGTCAAAAACCGTTCCGTACTTAAAAACTGACAGATATAAACGGAAAGAAAATCGATGATAAAATATACGAAAATCGACGTCGGAGAAAATTATACCACGCCTTGCGAAACGGCGGAAGCCCTCTCCGGTAAATTAAATTGTATTCTGAAAGAAAAGCGCCTTACGATATCCGTGTGCGAATCTTTTACCGCGGGAAGGATCTCTGCGCAAATAATACACGTGCCGGGCGCGAGCGCGATATTTCACGAAGGTATCGTATCCTACAGCAATCTTTCCAAAAAGGAAAGACTGGGCGTTAAGAAAAAAACGCTTGAAAATTTCGGCGCGGTCAGCGCGGAGTGTTGCGCGGAAATGGTCGGCGGGCTTATCGCAACGGGCGAGTGCGACGTAGCCATCTCGTCAACGGGCATTGCCGGGCCGAATTCAGACGGGACGGATAAACCCGTAGGGCTATGCTATATCGGTATCGCCACAGAGCGGGAAACGCTTGTTTATAAGTATAACCTGAGCGGTACGAGAGAGGAGATCACGGAAACGGCGGTGAAACTCGCGCTGTCAAGTGCGATAGCCGAAACCGAAAAATACAAAAAATAATTAAAGAAGGAAATACGATTATGGACGACAAACAGAAAGCATTAGAACAAGTTTTAGCGCAGATCGAAAAGCAATACGGCAAGGGCGCGATAATGAAACTCGGTGATTCCGTTGCCGATCTCACCGTGGAAGTTATTCCCACGGGTTGCATCACGCTCGATCTCGCGCTCGGTATCGGCGGTATGCCGAGGGGCAGAATCATTGAAATATACGGGCCCGAATCTTCTGGCAAAACGACCGTTGCCCTGCACGTTATAGCCGAAACGCAAAAGAGAGGGGGCGTAGCCGCGTTTATCGACGCGGAACACGCGCTCGATCCCGTTTACGCGGCAAAACTCGGCGTACAACTCGATAATCTTTACGTTTCCCAACCGGATACGGGCGAACAGGCTCTCGATATAACCGATTCTCTCGTCCGCAGCAGCGCGGTCGACGTTATCGTTATCGACTCGGTAGCGGCGCTCACCCCGAAGGCGGAGATCGAAGGCGATATGGGCGATACGCACGTGGGGCTTCAGGCAAGGCTTATGTCGCAGGCTTTGAGAAAACGTGCGGGTATCACCAACAAGTCCAAGACATGCGTTATATTCATCAACCAGTTGAGAGAAAAGGTCGGCGTTATGTTCGGCAACCCCGAAACCACTCCCGGCGGTAAGGCTCTTAAATTCTATTCGAGCATCCGTATAGACGTTCGCAAGGCGGACACCTTGAAGGACAGCAACGGAATGTACGGCAACAGGACGAAGGCTAAAATAGTCAAAAACAAACTCGCGCCACCGTTCAAGACCGCGGAATTCGATATTATTTACGGCGAAGGCATTTCGGCAACGGGCTGCCTCGTAGATCTCGGCGTGGAATACGACGTTATTGAAAAGAGCGGTTCCTGGTTCAGTTATAACGGAGAAAAAGTGGCGCAAGGCAGAGAGAAGATGAAAGATTATCTCGCCAACAATCCCGAAATAATGAACGAAATAGACGCGAAGATAAGAGAAAAAGTTCTCGTTACCGCAGAGCCGGACGAGGACGGAGAAGTTCAGAACGTATAAACGACCGGCAAAACGCTTTCCTTTCGGAAGGCGTTTTTATTTTGCCCGCATAATTTGCCGATTAACGCAAATATTAAGGTTATGTCGGCGGTGATTTTGCTTATAACTTTCCTTTTGTTTTTCATGCCCGTATCGGTTACGGCAAGGCTTTTTTTCGATAAGGCGAGAAAGAAACTTTACTTCGGCGTTTACCTTTATTCGGCGCTGCGCGTTATCGGCGGAAGCATCGAGCCGCAAAAGACGAAGGCTATCGTCCGCATAGGCAAAAAGAAAAAGGAAGCGGAATACAAAAATCTTCTCGAAAACAAAATGGACTTAAACCTGTTTTACGGCTTTACTTTCACGGAAATAAGTATTCTTACGGAAACGGGTTCGGAGAAAGACAAGTTCGCCCCGATGATAGCGGCGCTTATCGGCAACGTTTTCGGCTCGGTCGCCCTGTCCGTTGTAAAAACGCTCGATCCGGCATTAAAGGCATACTGCGGCGCGGAAATACGCGAGGGCGAGGACTTGTTCAAAGTGAATGCGAACGTGGGTATCCTCGTCAATTTCGCTCTCGTAACGATATTACTTATAAAAATGATTTTGGAGAAAATGATAAATGGAAAAAGAAAATCACAATAAGATAGACGACCTCGTCGTCAACGCGATGAAAAACCTGACTACGCTCGCCAACGTCGATTCTATCATAGGAACGCCTATAACCACAGCGGAAGGAGTTATTATTCCCGTATCCAAAATAACTATGGGTTTTCTCACCGGCGGCGGAGAATACGGCGAAGTGAAATATTTCAAAAAAGACGAAAACTACCCGTTTTCCGGTGGGAGCGGCGCCGTCGTTTCGATGAAGCCTATGGGCTTTTTGATAGATAACGGCAACGGTTTCAGGCTCGTAGCCGCCGAGAGCGACGTTTACGATAAATTATTTACCGCCTGCGAAAATTTTATAAACTCCATAAAGAAAGATGATTAAAAAGATATTATCGGTGTTTCTATCCGTTTTGACGGTTGTCGCCCTGTTTATATTCAACGCGGAAGTAAACGCAAATGCTGAAACAACCGACAGCGAAATAATAATGGAAGTACACAGCGGCAGAGTTTTATACGAGAAGAATTGCAGAGAAAAAAAGCATATCGCCAGCCTCACCAAAATAATGACCGCTATAGTGGTGATAGAGAATGCGAATCTTTCGGAAACAGTCACCGTTCCCGAAAAATGCTGCGGTATAGAGGGGTCAAGCGTCTATCTTAAACCGAACGAAAAACTTTCGGTAGAGGACCTTTTGTACGGTCTTATGCTTCGCAGCGGAAACGATTGCGCGGAAACTCTCGCCGTAACGCTTTTCGGAAGTATCGGCGCGTTTGCCGAAAAAATGAACGAGAAGGCGAGGGAATTAGGCGCTACGGATACCAATTTCGTCAATCCGCACGGCTTATACGACGGCGAAAATTATTCCACCGCCTACGACCTCGCGCTGATAACTTCATACGGAATGAAAAACGGGGAGTTCAGAAAGATAGTCGGCACGAAAACGAAAACCATTCCCGACGCTTCCACGGGCGGAAACAGATTTCTGAAAAACAAAAACAAACTGCTTTTCAATTACGGCGCGTGCGTGGGCGTAAAGACCGGTTACACCAAAAAAGCCGGGCGCTGTCTTGCGGCGGCTGCCGTAAAGGACGGCACCGAACTTGTTTCCGTGGTCCTTAACTGCGGACCTATGTACGAGGTTAGCGAAAAGAATTTCGAAAACGCCTTCGGCAAATATAAAACGGTAACGTTGTGCGACGCGGAAAAATTCGCCTATTCCGCAAGTATCGGCAAGGATCAGACGCTTTACGGCTACGTTAAAGATTCCTTTATCTACCCGCTTTCAGAAAGCGAGACAGCCGATGTTTCCGTAAAAAACTTTCCCGCAGAAAATATAAGGTTGCCCGTAAAAAAAGATCAAATTATCGGGAGAATGGAAATTTACCTTAAAAATCAGTTGATTTTTTCGCAAAATATCTATAGTATATTAGATGTCGGAAAAAAGTTCGACTTTTTCGAGGCTATAAAAAACTGGAGTATTTTCAAAAAGATAAAATGAGAATAAACAAATTCCTCGCGGAGTGCGGCGTTGCAAGCCGCAGACAATGCGATAAACTTATTGAAGAAGGCGCCGTTAAAGTAAACGGTAAACCATGCGCGCTCGGCGCCGAAGTTGACGACGGCGATACGGTAACCGTAAACGGTAAGCGCGTCACTTACGGAAACAAACGTGAATATTACATAATGAACAAGCCGAAAGGTTACGTCTGCACCGTCAGCGACGACAAGGGCAGAAAGACCGTGATGGAACTTTTGCCGAAACACGCAGGCAGGGTTTTCCCCGTGGGCAGGCTCGATTACGCTACCGAAGGGCTTCTGCTGTTCACCAACGACGGAGATCTCGCTTTCCGTTTAACTCACCCGAAAAACGAAATTCCCAAGACTTATACCGCGAAAATCGAAGGTACGGTTACGGACAAGGAACTTGATAAACTTCGTTTCGGCGTAGAGATAGACGGGCGCATGACGCATAAATGCAATGCTCGCATAACGGAGAGCGATAAGGATCACACCAAAGTTACCGTCACCATAACCGAGGGCAGAAACAGGCAAGTACGAAAAATGTTCGAGGCGATAGGAAAGGAAGTTGCCTTTCTCAAGAGGATAAAGATAGGGGATCTTACGCTGCGCGGGTTAGATCGCGGCGAATGCCGCCCGCTCACGCCGTCAGAGGTAGAATATCTCAAATTACTGTAATGAAAAAGCCTCTTTACATATTTTGTAAGGAGGTTTTTATAATGAAGTTCAAAAAAATATCTTTCATTCTCGTTGCGGTCGTGGTGGCATTCGCTACGATGCTGTTCGTTTATTCGGCTAAACTCGGGCCGAAAAGCGTTACCGCAACGAAGATCTTCGGCGGATACGCGGAAACCGACTGCGACGATTGCAGTTCTTCGGAAGAATTATCCGACAGCGAGGAGAGCGGGAAAAACGTAGATCCCGATATTTCTCTGAGGCCGAAAAGAAGCAAGGGTATGCGCCCGAGAATCGGCAGGAGAAAACCGGACGGAAGATTTCCCGTAAAACCTACGGAACCGAATGAAAAATAATCGAAAAGGCGTAACGAAAAGTTACGCCTTAATTCATTTCGATTTTTTATTCTTTCGCGAAAAATACTCTGCCCGATACGAACGCGTATTTTATTATGAAGTACAGGGGAATGTTCAGATATATAACGAACGGTATTATTATATATTCAAGCAAACTTTTCGCGTCGTACAGATCAACCTGCAATATAAGCGTTATCGCGAAGGTGAGCAAGAACAAATTCAGCACCGTAACGATAGATGCGGTTACGCAATACTTCATCGTGGGCAATCTGTCCACCGTTTTATTCGGGGCGAACAACACCACGACGTAGGTTATAAGCGGGAAGATAAACAATACCGCCAAACCGGTCAAAAATACGTTGTAAGCGAAACCGAGAATATCGTTCAGCGGCATACAGATAAAGAGGAGTTCGAGCGATAGCAGAACGAATAAAACGGTGCTTGAAAGTGCAACGAGTTTATTTATATACAGTCTGCCCTTGTCCGCGTGGTTTGTTCTGTCCGCTGTTTTTACCTTGAAACCTTGTTCCGCCGCTATGCTTATTATGTCTGAATAATCTATTTCAGAGGCGTTTTTTGCCTCTTTTTTCGGCTGTTCAACTCTCTTGATCGGTTCTTCCGGCTCGATTCTTTCGGGTTCTACGGTAATAGTGGAAGTTTTTACTTCAAAATCGTCGTAAGAAGGGCCGTTTTTGCTCTCAACGTCTGCCTGCGGTTCGTCTGCTTGCTGTTCTTCTTCATCGTAAACGTCGTTTTCCGATTTAGAGGGAGAGGGGAAGTACGCTTCGAGAATATCCGAATACTTCTTATCGGGTGCGTTATAACGCTCGTATTCAAGATAATCGTCCTCGCCGGAATCTTCGTTTTCCTCGGTTTCTTCAAGAGAAACGACGGCTTCTTCCGTCGGTTCGTCCTCGGTAACCGCAATTTCTTCCGCCTGCGTTTCTTCGGCGGGAATTTCTTCGCTTTCCTCGTTCTTTTCCGCCTCGTCGATAAGCGAAAGTTGCGTCACGCTGAATTCGTCCGTATCGGAATCGAGCAAGTCGTTAAGATTCTTTTCGTTTTTTCTGGCGTTTACTTTCGTTTCGTAATCGCTGTCGTCAATTGATTTGACAACCGGCGCGCCGTCGGAAAAATAGTCGTTATTCTCGGTAAAATCATCGTTTTCCGAATTATCTTCTTCGATTTCGGGCGACGGGTTAAAGGTGTAATTTTCGTATTCCGAAACGTCGAATTTCGACTGCTCTTCTTTGCTTTGATATTCTTCCGTATCGTCGCTCGGAATGCGTACGCGCCGCGATTCTTCAACTACGAATTCGGGATAACCTAAATTTTTACCGTCTGAAATAAGTTTGTCGATAATATTCCTCGAATGGATCCAGGAATTGAAGTTGTCTTCGCAAATTTGTTTTCCGTCGTCGGTGAGTTTGTAATAACGGCGCCTGCCGACGTCGCCGCTTGCCCAGTAAGATTTTACGAAACCGGAAGTTTCAAGGCGTTTAAGGGCGCTGTAAAGCGTCGGCTGTTTTATTTCGTACTGACCGCCGCTTTTATCGTCAATATCAAGACAGATCTCGTTGCCGTTTTTATCGCCGTCGTAAAGCGACCGCAATATGATCGTGTCTATATGGCCGCGTATAAGATCGCTGCTGATTGAATTATCGTTCGCCATAAAATCTACCGAAGCGTGTTTCGGGCAAAATATTACGCCCGAACACAATTATTTCTTAATCAATTTTATCAAATAAACGAACGGTTGTCAATCGTTTAATGGGAATTACGCGTGATATAATCGTTATATAAATCCTTTTTTAATAAAATAAATTGGTTTCGGCGGAAATTTTTCGTCGTTACAATAAAAAAGATTTTTATTTTACCGTATTTTACTTGACTGTTTTGGGCAAAAAACGGTATAATCTATGCGTAAAACCTCAATTTTGAGAATAGTGAGGGAAGGAGGAAACCTCACATAACAAAATTAACATAAAAACAAAAATAAGTCAAGCATTTTTCAAAAGATTTTATAAAGATTGCGCAACGCAATAAAAATTGCACAAAAAAATTACACAAGTGTAAAATTATGTGCAAATTGCACTACACAATTACACACAGTGACGCAGTACTGCGTGTAATTGCGTAATGCAATGTAAGCATTGAAGAACGGGAAATTACAGAACAGCAGGAACAACAGACAACCCGCGATAAGGGCAGACAAGAATAACAACTTGATGATGACCGGAGACGCGCACGCGGGCGCGTACCCGATATGTCAGACAGTTGCAGGACAGGACAGACGGCACACAACTTCAATATTCCGATAGAATAAGGTGTGCTTACGCACGAGCGTAAAATATTATCACTTATACAGTGATTTTGACTTTGTCAAAATTGATTTTTTTCGATAAAAAAACAAGCGTTGTGTACAACGATATTTTACGCACATTGTCGCAATCACGAT
>JAFTDZ010000084.1 GCA_017453885.1 Clostridia bacterium | reverse complement strand
GTCGCAGAGGATTATTTCGTCGCCCACGCCGCAACGCAGAGTGTTTATCGCGTGAGAATATTCGTCGCCCGTAATTTCGGTGAACTCCTCGATCTTATCGGTAAAAAACCTTCTCAATCCGCTCATACGGTCCTCTCCATCGCCATTGCTATCCATTCGCCTTTGACGGTTTTCTCTTTAAGAGAGAAGCCGAGCGAAGAATAAACGGATAACACCTCGTCGTATCTCGAATGTATAATACCGCTCATTATCAGCATTCCGCCGCTTTTTACGTTTTTGAGAATGCTCTTTGCCAAAACTTTCAATATGTCTGCGGTTATGTTGGCGACGACGATATCGCCTACGACGGAAGTATCGTCAAGCAGGTTGGAATGCGCGACCGTTGCCTTATCCGATACTCCGTTAAGAAGGCAGTTCTGCGTGGCGCTCTTTACGGCGACGTAATCTATATCGGTCAAAATAGCGTGCTTTGCTCCGAGTTTTATCGCGGAAATTCCCAAAATACCGCTACCGCAACCGACATCGATCAAAACGTCTGTAGGCGAGAGATATTTTTGAATTAGTTCGATGCACATAGATGTCGTTTCGTGTTCGCCCGTTCCGAAAGCCATGTTGGAATCTATCTTCACTTCGACTTCGCCGTCACCCACCTCGTGTTCTATCCATTCCGGACAGATCCATACCTTGCCGAAAAGCATCGGGCGGTAATGTTTTCGCCAGATCTCTATCCAATCGTCCCCGTCAACTTCGCGTTTGACCGTTTCAAGACTGCCGACGGAAATATTTCCGTAAGCGTTTTTCTTCAGTTCATCGAGGTCCGCCCGTAAAGATACGGCGACCTTTTCCGCCTCGTCGACGGCGACGTAGGCTTTTACGAGAACGTCTTTTTCAATGTCTTTATGAAGATCTTCGTCAATATAATCCCAAAAACTGCGATGTTTTTCGATAAGTTCTATAACGTCGTTCACGTCGCATATCGCTACGCCGTAGTTGGTGTAATTCCATAAAATATCGCTGACGAGTTCGGACGCCTCGGTAGTGGTGGAAATGGTAAATTCGATAAATTTCATATGTTCCTCACTTTCACGTGAAACAATTTTTCCGTTTAACGGACAAATTTTTCTATAATAATTTTGAGTTCTTCCGGCGTATCGGCAAAAATTTTAGCGCCGGCGGACTGCAGAACGGACTTTTTTCTGTAACCCCAAGTGACAGCGACGCAACCGCAACCGAGGTTTTGCGAGAACACGACGTCAGTTTCCCCGTCGCCTACCACCAAGGCGTTTTCACGCCCGACATTCAATTCATGCAGAATAAATTCCCCGCATTCTTTGTCGGGTTTGTGGGCAAACCCCGCACGATTGCCGTAAACGTAATCGAAATCGAAAGGTTTCAGGTACTTCGCGTAAACTTCATCGGTGGAAGGTTGCGGTTTATTCGACGCTATGGCTACGAGCGCGCCCGCGCGTTTTGCGGAAAATAACACTTCGTCCATCCCATTATACAAAGCGGTTTTGGGCGAGCCGCTCGAATTGTATATTTCGTTATATTTTTTAAGGTATTTTTCAACTTCGCCGCGAGCGTTTTCCGGCAGAGAGCGCAGTACGAAATTTTTCGCACCGTTGCCTATGTATTCCTTCGCCTGCTCCCGCGTGATATTCGGAAAACCGTAAAAGGAAAGCATTCCGTTCATAGAGTCCGCAAGGTCGGCGGAAGTGTCAAGCAAAGTACCGTCTAAATCAAAAATTATCAGCTTTTTATTCATATTTTATCCTGTTGAAGTTTCCCGATTATTCGTTCGAGAGCGATTACGCAATGCTCGAAAGTAAGCCCGCCCTGCACGTATGCGACGTAAGGTTTACATATGGGCGCGTCGGCGGAAAGTTCAATGGACGAGCCCTGAACGAAACAGCCCGCAGCCATTATCACTTTGTGTTCGTACCCGGGCATCTCCCACGCCTCTAAGGTCACGAAACTATCGACGGGCGAAACGTCCTGCACGGATTGAATGAACGCCGTGAGTTCCCTTTCCGTATCGAATTTGACCGAACGGGTTATATCCGCGGGCAATTCACCTTTGGCGGGCATCGTTTCGTAGCCCAGATCGGAAAGCGCCGCACCGATAAGCATACTGCCGTCGATAGCCTGTTTCACCGTGTGCGGTGCGAGAAACAGCCCCTGAAAATAATATTGATAGCCGTAGGCGTAAGAACCCACTTCGCCGCCTATGGAAGGAGCCGTGAGTCGGTTTTCCGCAAGCGTTATATATTTTTCCTTCCCCGCTACGTATCCGCCCGTCGGAGCAAGCCCGCCGCCCGCATTCTTTATAAGCGAACCGGCAATAACGTCCGCTCCGACGTCGGTAGGCTCCCTCTCCTCGACGAACTCGCCGTAGCAATTATCGACGAAGATACAGCCTTCGTACCCGGCGGAGCGAAGTTTGGCGAAAAAGGTTTCCATCTCGCCTATGGTGAGCGAAGAACGCCATTCGTACCCTCTCGAACGCTGAAAATAGACCATTTTCGGCTTTTTTTCTATCGCGTATGCGAGAACCTTCTCCTCGTCGATGCGGTCGTTTTTGAGCGGGATACTCGTAAAAGTAACGCCGTAATCTTTGAGAGAACCTATTCCGTCGCCGTATATCACCTCGACGAGCGTGTCATAAGGCATGCCCGTTGCGGAAACGAAATCGTCACCCGGTCGGAGTATTGCGAAAAGACCGAGCGAGAGAGCGTGCGTGCCGGAAACGATATTCGGCGAGACCACCGCTTTCTCCGCCCCGAACGCACGGGCGTAAACGTTATTCAACGCCGCCCTGCCGTCCCCGTCGTAGCCGTAGCCGGTAGTCGGTGCAAAATGCCTCAAAGCGATCCTCTCCGCCCTGAACGCGTCCAAAATTTTCTTTTGGTTAAAAAGGGCGATCTCCTCGGTACGTTCGAATTGTTTTTGTAATTCTTTTTTCGTGTTTTTTATTATTTCTTCAAACATATTTACCTGTCGTAATTTCCCGCAATCATATCGGCGAGCGAGTTGACGTCAGACTTTTCGAGAATTTTGAGCCGTTCGTCTCTCTTGAAAAAAGTTATCTGCCGTTTGGCGTAATGCCGTGTGTTGAACTTTATTTCTTCCGCTATAAGGCTTTCCGGCAAACCTTCGGCAATACCGCGGCAGACTTCTTTGTAACCTATCCCCTGCATACATTGAGCGTCGGGCGAAACTCCGCGCGCCAAAAGCCCTTTTACCTCGTCGATAAGCCCTGTTTTCATCATGACGTCAACGCGGGCGTTTATCCTCTCGTAAAGTTCTTCCCTCGGAAAATCCACGCAGTAGGACGAATAATCGAAAACGGGAACATATTCGTCGTTCATTTCGGACTTGCGTTTGCCGGTCACATCGTAAATTTCAAGCGCGCGTATCACCCGCTTTACGTCGTTTACGTGCAGGACTGCCGCCGTGGTCGGATCTTTTTCCGCGAGCAGTCCGTGAAGTTTTTCGTTTCCGTACTTCGCGCGGTAGTCCTCGTAATATTCCCTCACACCGTCGTCCGCGGCGGAATTTCCGTAACTTAAATTATAGAGAATCGAATTGATATAAAAGCCGGTTCCCCCGCAAATAACGGGAATTTTACCTCGTTGAATTATCCCGCTCACTATGGGCAGCGCCGCCGCTTTATAGTCGCCGACAGAATAGTCGTCGAACGGTTCTACTACGTCTATCATATGGTGAACGATGCCGCGCGTCTCTTCCTTCGTAGGCTTTGCGGTACCTATATCGCACCCCTTGTAAATGCACATGGAATCCGCGGAGATAACTTCGCTGCCGAGCCTTCTCGCCACCTCTACGGCGAGCGCCGTCTTTCCCGACGCGGTCGGCCCGCAGATAACAACTACCTTGGCTAAACTATTCTCTTGAACCATTTTTCTATTTCCGTTTCGGTTATCCTGACCGCAACAGGCCTGCCGTGCGGGCATTTCAGCCCCATATCGCCGTTCATCCTTCTTATAAGAGATCTGATCTCCCCTTCGCTTAAATCATAGCCGGCTTTTATTGCCGCCTTGCAGGCTCTCTGGCAGAGTTTTTCCCTTATAACTTCGGGGATTTTCTCCTGCTTAAGGCTGTTGTCGGTAAGCGCGTCGTTAAAGAACGCGTCGAGGCTTATCTCCGCGAGTTCGAGCGGTACTTCGGTTATCTTGTAAGCGTTGCGACCGAAATCTTCCACGGCAAAACCGAGTTCCTCTATGTATTCTCTGCGGGTGCGGAAATAACCGTCCTCCACGCTGTTCAGGTTAAGGATATACGGAACGAGCAAAGGCTGCGACGCGACGCTTTTCTTCAACGCTTTTTCGTAGAGCGCGTCATATAAAAGCCGTTCGTGCGCGGCGTGCTGGTCTATAAAGAATAAATCGCCGTTTTTCTCGAAGATCAGATAGGTTTTGAATGCCTGACCGACATAGATAAAGTCGTAATCCACGCCCATATCCGCTTGAGCTGAAGTTTCGGCGGATTCCTTTCCGGAAATATCGAACGGCTTTTCTTCGCCGCCATTTTCCCGACCGTGTTCACCGCCGAATGACGCCTTTTCGCTCTTCGCTTCCGTTCTCTCGCACTCGGACTTCCTGCGGTCTGATTCTTCGAGATATTTTTTGTTTTCGTTAAAGATCTCCTCAACTCTCTTTTCGGCGGCCTCGTCCCGCTCGACGCCGCTGTCCATAAGCGTAGAAAACTGCATAATAGGCTTTTGCTTTACGCCTGAATACTCTCTGCCTATATATATTTTTCCATCGTCCTCGGGAAATTCCAACGGCGTAAAAATCTTTTTATTATCATTGTTTTCGTCGTTTTCAACTTCGGGAAAAACCACTTCTTTTCCTTCCGTGGCGTAATCGGTTTTGATAATATCGAGAGCGTCGTTGGTCCCGTCGAGGACCTTTGAAACGACCGAATACACGGCGCCGTATATCACTTGGTTGTTGGAAAAACGCACGTCCGTTTTGTTCGGGTGAACGTTCACGTCCACCGCCTCGGTCGGGATCTTCAGTTCAAGGACGTAAAACGGATACTGCCGCTTCATAAGGTAAGCCTGATAGGCGTTCTGTACCGCGGAAGAAACTGTTGCGTTTATAACGTATCTGCCGTTTATTATAAGCGTTTGATACGTTCTGTTGGGTTTTGAAAAATTGTGCCTGCCTACGTAGCCGGATATGCCCACGCCGTTCTTTTCCGTTTCTATACGGAAACATTCGCGAACGGTGTTCGCCCCGTAAACCGCTATCAGCGCCTCTTCCGCCCCGCCGCCGTAGGACTGCAAAATAAGTTTGTCGTCCGCGAAGTATCTGAAGGATATATTCGGGTTTGCGAGGATAAGGCGGCTGACGATATTCGTTATATCCCCTTCTTCCGCGCGGGAAGTTTTGAGAAATTTAGCCCTTACGGGGGTATTGAAAAACAAATCGTCAACGGTTATCTTCGTTCCGTCTTTCGAAGCGGCGTCCTGCGTTTCGCCTATATTGCCGCCCTCGGCGTAAATTTTCGCGCCGAATTCCTGTTCCTTCGGCTTGCTTATAACGGTCACCTTCGCCACGCTCGCTATACTCGCGAGCGCCTCTCCGCGGAAACCGAGCGTAACTATGTCGTCAAGGTCGGCTATCTCGGAAATTTTACTCGTGGCGTGCGGCAAAAAAGCCTTGAACATTTCGCCCTTTTCTATGCCGCAGCCGTCGTCTTCCACCTCAACGCGGTCCTTTCCGCCGTTCCATACGGAAACGGTTATGTTTTTTGCGCCCGCGTCGATGGAATTTTCAACCAGTTCCTTTATAACGGAGTACGGCCTTTCCACCACTTCGCCCGCGGCAATGCGGTTATAAACCTTTTTATCGAGAACGTTTATCTTCAAAATTATTCTCCTTTATCAACTTTTTCTTTAAGATCGGCAAGTATGTTGAACGCCTGCATAGGGCTCAAGTTATTCATATCGAGATCGGAAATAATGCTTTCGACTTCCGACTTTTTCGGCGCCGCGTCGCTCGTTTCGACCACCTTGCGGTTAGAGGCGAGGTCGTTCTTTTCCAGCGCCTTCAATATCTTTTTGGATCTGTCCGTCACTTCCGCGGGAACGCCCGCGAGCGAGGCAACTTCCACGCCGAAACTTCTGTTCGCCCCGCCGCGCATTATCTTGCGGAGAAAAACTATGGAATTATTCAATTCCTTTACGGTTATTTTGTAATTCTTCACCCCTTCCATAACTCCTTCGAGTTCGGTAAGTTCGTGATAGTGAGTGGCGAAAAGCGTCTTTGCGCGTATTTTATTCGTTATGTATTCAACTACCGCCCAAGCGATGCTCAACCCGTCGTAAGTGCTGGTGCCCCGCCCCACTTCGTCGAGAACGAGAAGGCTTTTTTCCGTAGCGTGCAGAAGGATAGCGGCAACTTCGGTCATCTCCACCATAAAGGTGCTTTGATCGAAAATAAGGTTGTCGCTCGCGCCGACTCTCGTAAAAATCCTGTCGGTAAGCGGCACTATGGCCGAATTACACGGCACGAAACTTCCTATATGCGCCATTATAACTATCAAAGCCGTCTGCCGCATATAAGTGCTTTTGCCCGCCATATTCGGGCCGGTGAGTATCATTGTGCGGTTTTCGTAATTGTCGAGAAGGGTGTCGTTCGCCACGAACTGCTCGCGCGAGACAGCCTCGACCACCGGATGCCTGCCGCCCACTATATTCAATGCCCTGTCGCTTTCAACGATCTCCGGACGGACGTACTTGTTGTTTTTGGCAACTTCCGCGAAGGAAACGAGCGTATCGAGGCAGGCTATCGACTTTGCCGTTCTCTGCAATTTGCGGATATTCGAGGTGAGCGTTTCCTTTATTTCTGCGAACAGGCGCGCCTCGAGTTTGAGCGCCTCTTCCTCGCTCGTCAGTATCTTCTCTTCCAACTGTTTGAGTTCTTCGGTAACGTAGCGCTCCGCATTGGCAAGGGTTTGCTTCCTTATGTAGTCGTACGGTACGAATTCCTTGAACGAGTTGGTAACTTCTATATAATATCCGAACACTCTGTTGTAACTTATGCGAAGGTTTTTTATGCCCGTTTTTTCCTTTTCGCGGGCTTCCATCTGCGCGAGTTTGGTCTTTACGTTGCTCTTTATGTTGCGCAGGTCGTCAAGTTCCGCGTTGAACCCCTCTTTTATATAACCGCCGTCCTTCACTATCGTGGAAGCGTCGTCCGAAATGGCGTCCGTGAGAAGTTTCGATAGTTCGCCGTAATCGCCGAGATGCGTGCAAATATCTTTTATTATCGGGGAATTCAGCCCGCTCAACTGAAAGACAAGGCTCGGTATAAGGTTCAGCGAATTGCCGAGCGACAGCATATCCTTCGGCGTTACGTTGTTGTTTGATATTTTGCCCGTTATCCTCTCGAGGTCGCACATGGAACCGAGTATTTCGGCAATACCCTGACGGATAAGCGTGTTGTTGTAAAATTCTTCCACCCCGTCAAGGCGGTAATTTATCTTGTCCTTGTCCTGCAAGGGCGATAGCAGCCACCCCGCGAGATTGCGCGACCCCATTCCCGTACGAGTCTTATCGAGTACCCACAAAAGGGAACCGTATCGCTTGCCGTCACGCAAGGTCTTTATAAGTTCGAGGTTTCTGACCGCGTTCAGATCCACGATCATATACTCTCCCTTCTCTTCGAGAATCACTTTGTTTACGTTTATCAAAGCGTGCTTCTGCGTTTCTTTCAGGTAATCTATAAGCGCGCCCGCCGCGGAAACCGCCTCAGGCTCTCCGTCTAATCCGTAAGCCGAAAGGGACGTGACGGAAAATTGTTCCATAAGTGTTTTCCCTGCCGTTTTTACGGTAAAAGCAAAATCTCTGAACGCGAAAAATTTAGGAATCACATTATGTTTTACCACGGTGAAATCTGCCGATTCTATAAACGCCTGCTGGTTTGAAATTATCTCCGCCGGGTTTATCCTCACGAGGCAATCGACGAGGGCGTCCTTCATATCTTCGCCCTTGAAACGGCTTACGAAAAAATCCCCCGTGGTAATATCCGCCCAGGCGCAGGCGTACGCCTTGCCGTTCGAATAGACGGACGCGATGAAATTGTTCTTCTTTTCGTCGAGCAGGGTATCGTCTATCATCGTCCCTGCGGAAACCACCCTTATAACGTCCCTCTCCACAAGCCCTTTAGTGGCTCCCGGCTCGGTAAGTTGTTCGCATATCGCAACCTTTTCACCGAACCCTACGAGTTTCGCTATGTAGGTTTCCGCCGCATGATAAGGTATGCCGCACATGGGCGCGCGCTCCTTTTCCCGCAATCGCGGCCGGTAAGCGTAAGATCGAGCATCGCGCTTACCTTCTTCGCGTCGTCGAAAAACATTTCGTAAAAGTCGCCCAAACGGTAAAACAGTATGCAATCTTTATATTGTTCTTTTATCTGCAGGTAGTGCTGCATCATAGGTGAAAGAGCCATATTTTCTCCTTTGTTTATTCTACGGAAACAACGTCGCCATATAACGAAATCCCGCTGCAATCATTGATTTTTACGGTAACGAATTTTCCCAGAATGTTCTCGCCGTAAGCGAAATAGCACATTTTTCCGTACTGATCTCTGCCAAGATAGGTGTTCTTTTTTTCGTCAAGATCCTCACAGAGGACTTCCACCGTTCTCCCCTCGTATTTTGCCGATTGCGCCCTGTTTATATCGTTCTGAAGTTCCACAAGGCGCATTATGCGGTCTTTTTTTACTTCATCGGATATCTGCCCGTCCATCTTATCGGCAACCGTGCCAGATCTTCTCGAATAGACAAAGGTGAACGCGCCTATGTATTCCGCCTCTTTCACTACGCGCATCGTATCGAGAAAGTCCTCTTCCGTTTCGGTCGGAAACCCCACCATCACGTCGCTTGTTACCGAACAGTCGGGTATCCTTTCCCGCAAAAGCCTTACTTTGGCGAGATATTCCGCCGCGGTATATTTTCTGTTCATAAGTTTAAGTATCCTGTCGGCACCAGCCTGAACGGGCAGATGAACGCTGTTGCAAATCTTGTCGTTCGCGGCGATAACTTCAATCAGTTTTTCGTTAAAATCCTTTGGATGATTTGACATAAAACGAATTCGGAATTTCCCGTCTATGCCGCATACCCGCTCGAGCAGGTCGGGAAAATCTATCTTTTCTTCAAGATCCTTCCCGTAGGAATTGACGTTCTGACCGAGCAGGGTTATTTCCTTATACCCCTCTTTCACAAGGGCGCGGACTTCTTCGACCACCGCTTCCGGCTTGCGGCTCCTCTCCCTGCCGCGAACGTAAGGCACGATGCAGTAGGTGCAGAAGTTATCGCAACCGTACATAACGTTCACCCAAGCGTTCGGAAAACTGTTTCTTATAGCGGGTTGCCCTTCCGGAACGGTTCCACCCTCGGTTATTTCAACCACTTTTTTATTCGTTTCTATCCTGCGTTTTACCATTTCGCCGAGATCGGAAAGGTTGTGCGTGCCGAAAACTATATCGACGAAAGGAAAAGTCCTGCGAAGTTTTTCCGCCGCGCCGGGTTGTTGCGTCATACAGCCGCCGACGGCGATAATTATATCCGGTCTCTCTTTTTTGAGCGGCTTCAACGCCCCTATGTTACCGTAAGCGTGCTGTTCGGCATTCTCGCGCACGCAACAGGTGTTGAAGGCTATTATATCGGCTTGCTTTTCCGAAGAACATTCTTCAAAACCGAGTTCGCGAAAGATTCCGGCGATCTTTTCGGATTCGTGCTCGTTCATCTGGCAACCGTAAGTGTATATAAAATATTTCATAGAATAATATTATATAATATTTATTATTTTTTTTCAACTCTTAAAAGGGCATTACCCATCGGGATTTTCAAAAAACATTTTCTTTTCGTATCATATTTTTGCGTTTTATCCTCAAAATAATCTGGTAAAACGAATTTACGGTGGAAAGATGAAAAAATTTTTCAGGATAATTTTATTTACGGTTTTATGTTTTGCGGCCGTCGCGTTCTCCTTCCTCGCCTATGCCGCGCGCGTTACTGCCGGCGTTTACTTCGACGAAAGCAAACTCGTTTCCGCCCCGTTCGGCACGGAATATTTCGACGTAACGGGTGAAAAAATAGAGTTTACCGGCGGAAAAGAGAGAGAAAACGTTGAATTGAACGACCTTCCCCAGTTCGTAAAATACGCTTTCGTAGCCGTGGAAGACAAGAGATTTTATTCGCATCACGGCGTTGATTACAGGCGTATTGCGGGCGCCGCGATCAAAAACCTGAAGAGGAGAAGTTTCAGCGAAGGCGCTTCCACAATAAGCCAACAACTGATAAAAAACACACATTTAAGCAACGAAAAAACAATAAAACGCAAACTTAAAGAAATAAAACTTACGAGGCAACTCGAGAGGCGTTATACGAAGAACGAAATTCTCGAAATATATCTCAACACAATTTACTTCGGAGAAGGCGCTTACGGAATACAGAGCGCCGCGAAAACCTACTTCGGGAAAAGGGCGGAGAATTTGAGCGTCGGAGAAAGCGCCATGCTCGCGGCAGTGATAAAGGCGCCGGCGACCTATTCCCCATTCGCCCACGCGGAAAAGGCGGCAGACAGAAGAAACCTCGTTCTGAAACTCATGCGCGAGCAGAATTATCTGACCGAACACGAATACGAGGAAGCGGTGAATTCTCCGCTTCCGACGAAAGGACAAACCACAGCAACCGACAACGCGGCGTATATGAACTGCGCTTTGAGAGAGGCAGAGGAAATTCTCGGCAATATTCCCCTCGGTTTCTACGGTACTTACGATATTTATACTTATTTCGATCCTCGGATAAATTCGCTGCTTCAGGCGGAAATTTCCGACGCGAGCCTTCCTTACGACTATTGCGGACTTGTGACCGACAACGCGACGCGCGGAATCGCCGCGGCGGCAAGCGACGCGGGCTTTATGAAAAGATGCCCCGCCTCTACGGTAAAACCGTGGCTCGTTTACGCTCCGGCAATATATGAAAACGAAATTACGCTTGCAACGAAAATCCTTGATGAAAAAACGAATTTTAACGGATTTTATCCCTGTAATAATCGTGATGAATACCACGGATACGTGTCCGTTAAAGAGGCGATTTCAAAAAGCCTTAACGTGCCCGCCGTAAAGGTATGCAACTGCATTGGTATAGAGAAAATAAAAAGTTACGCGGAAAAGATGAACGTTAAGGCGGAAGGCGGCCTCGGCATCGCGCTCGGCGCGATAGACGGCGGAATGACCTTGAAGGAGATATGCGATTGTTACTCCGTTTTCTCCTGCGGCGGAAAGTTCTGCGAGGGCAAATTCATAAAAAGGATAGCCGCAAAAAACGGAAAAGTAGTTTACGAGCATACGCCCGCCCCCGTTTCCGTATTCGACGAAGCGACCGCCTACACCGTAAACGACGCCTTAAAAGACTGCGCCAAAAGCGGCACCGCCAAAAAATTAGGCAATAAAAACCTTAATTTATACGCGAAAACGGGTACTAACGGTAATTCCAAAGGGAATTTCGACGCTTATACTGTATCGTTTTCTCCGGAATACACCCTCGGCATATGGCTCGGCAATGCGGATAATTCCCCTATGCCGAACACCGTGTCAGGCGGTACCTATCCGGCGATAATTTCTTCGGAAATATGGAAAACCCTCGGCGAGATAAGGAAAAACACGGATTTCGCGAAACCTTTTAACGTCACGGAAGTAACGCTCGATAAAAAGAGTTACGACGACGACCATACTCTGTTTTCGGGCGACGACGGCGAAACTTTTATTTTCATCAACGGAACGGAGCCAAAACCCGTAGAAAGGCAATTTACGAATAAAATATCGAATATAACGCAGAGATGTGAAAACGGCGTATATTGCCTGTCGTTCGATATTGAAGGGTACGACGGCGCCGGCCTCTACCGAAAAGCGGGCGATAAGGAAACCGAATTCGGCGATTTTACGGGCGAAAAATGCGAATTCACCTGCCCGATACGCCAAAATGAAGAATATATTTTTTTGATATATCCCTATACTGTTCGCAACGGTAAAAAAGAGTACGCCGATGTGATAGAACTGCCGAAAATAAAATACAAAGAAGATAAAAAAATCAAGCCGCCGACGGGTGAATGGTGGCTTGACGAATAAATTCTGCCTGACATAAATCGAATTAAAATCAATTTATTTATAAGCGATTTTATTATAAATATTTCAATATTTGAGAATAGGCGTTTACCATCTTTTCAAAACTTACACTACAGTTCGCCGGGCTCGGCGAAGGCAAGCAAACCGCCTTTATTCCCTGCAATTTCTCTAGCAGACGACAAGCGGTCTTACCTGTGGCGAATATCTGTTCTATTGATGTATCTTTTATTATCTCCTCAACTTTCGTAGGCTCGGCATTTCTGATTGTAGCGTCGCTCGCGCCCGCTATCTCGCAACTTTCAACGGCGTCCCAAAGCGCAATTTTATGTCTGATCAAAAAATTTTTTCGTTCTTCCACACAAGCCGGCTCCTTTTCTCCGAACACAGCCGCAAGGACTTTCCAAAATCTGTTCTGCGGATGCCCGTAATAAAAGCCCTGCTCCCTCGATTTGGGCGACGGCACGGAGCCGAGTATCAGCACTTTCGCTTCCTTAAAAACGAACGGCCCGAACGTGTGATACACTCGCCCGAGCGTTTTGCCCTCTTTTTTATTATCCGTTTTCATACCAGAGTGTTCTCGTTTATTTTAAGCCCGAATTTATATCCGAGGAAATTCGCCGCGCGTCTGCAAAGTTGCATTCTTTTATGGTATATTTCAAAATAATCCATAATTTCGCAAACTTCCGTATTTATCCTTATCTCTATAGAAATCTGTTTTTCCCTCTCGTCCACCGACACGAACGAACTTTCGGCGGCAAGGTTCACCCTGTCGTGAATATTGTCCGCCCGATCGCCTACGTTGCGCACCCTGCTTTTATGCACGTCCGCCTTGTCCGCAATGATAAGCGCGGCGGAAATTTTACTGACGGGCACACCGGAAGTTTCATCGTGATTGCCTATAGCCATCATTATTTCGGATGCGGATAAGTAATCCATTCCCATCCTCGTCAATATTTTATATGCGAGAATAGCGCCCGACTGCGCGTGATCGACACGGCTTACGGAATTGCCCACGTCGTGCAGATACCCCGCTATTTCGGCAAGGTTAATATCGCGTTCGTCCGCTCCCGTCTTGCGCAGAATGTCGCCCGCCCACTTCGAAACAATGGAACTGTGACGCGTGGAATGTTCGGTATAACCGAGCATTTCTATCTGCGTTTCGGCAACCTTCATTATCGCGACTACTTCCGCATCGCTCTTCACCGCTTTTACGTTAATCAATTATATCTCCTCTACTTTGATTTTTTCGTATATTTCCTCGTATTTATCCTTATAGAACAAATTAGTGCCGGGGGTGGTTATCGACGCCGTGCCCGCGGCTACCGCACTCCTTAAAACTTCGGTCATTCCGGCGTTTTTCTCCACCATATAAGCCGCGGCGGAAAGCATGCTGTCCCCCGCGCCGACCGTGGAATTTACCGCTACGTTCGCTGTTTTGGCGTAATAACTTTTCGTTCCGTTAGTGAGAATAGCGCCGTGCCTTCCGAGCGATAACAGAACGTTTTCGGCACCCATATCTATAAGTTTACGGCAAGCGGTCACCATTTCCGCCCTATTCGAAAGCGGGGTTTTTACCGCTCCTTCGAGTTCCGTAAGGTTAGGTTTTACGAGATATACGCCCTCTCTTACCGCCTTGACGAGTTTTTCCCCTTCGGTATCCACGAACACCTTCACGCTCTTCGGCATAACGCTGACGACGCGGGCGTAAAATCCGTCGGAAACGCCCTGCGGCAAACTTCCGCTAATTACGGCGACCGAACATTTTTCCGCAAGCGCCGCCGCTTTTACGAGCAATTCTTCCTGTTTTTTTTCAGAAACGCTCTCTCCCTTGTCGTTTATTTCGGTCATCATAGAGCGCACGTCGATTATTTTATAGTTAACGCGAACGCTGCCCTTGTTCCATATAAAATCGCTTATAACACCTTCTTTTTCAAGGTTGTGAAGAAAAGATTTCCCGTCGTTTTCATACATAAATCCGGTTACGGTACATTCGCCGCCGAGCCTTCTCACCCCTATGGCGACGTTTATCGCCTTACCCGAATATGTAAGAATTTTGTTCTCTATCCTGTTCAGCCTGCCCACGTTAAGATTTGTCAATTCAATGGTACAATCTATACTCGGGTTAGGGCATACGGTCAATATCATATCCACCTCGTCAATAACAACTCAACTTTACTTTAGTATTATACTACATTTCTTTTTATATATCAAGGGCGTTTAACCCTTTTTCGCCATTAAAGCAAATTTTTATTTTTTCTTATCGAAATACAGTATCTGCCCGGGATAAATACCCGCGCAGCGGTTAAACAACAAAAGTTCCGCCTCGTCGGTACCGAACTTTTCCGCAACGGACGCGGCGGTATCCCCGGCTTTAACTCTATATACGTCGCAATCGATACGGCGAATATAAATTTCATCCCCCGCGGCGATATTGTCCGTTAAATTATTCGCTTCTTTCAACATTTCCGCGGGAACACGAAACCTTCCGGCAATATCCTCTATCGTTTCACCCGCAACGCAAGTATAGAAAAATTCATCGGTATTCAGGTAAGGATCGAACGCTTTCATAATAAATCACCTCTGTAATATTGTATGGCAAAGACAAATAAAATATATTATCCGTATATATTTTCAGAGGTGATATTATCAAAAAAGGACTTGCCAAAACCGTCGTTTTCGTAACGGCGCTATCCGTTCTCGAAAGGTTAATAGGCTTTATTTACAGAATTTATCTTTCGAGGTCGATAGGTTCCGAAGGACTGGGGATATACCAGATCGCTCTTACCCTTTTCGGGTTGCTCCTCACCGTTACGTCTTCGGGAATACCTATAACCGTTTCCCGCATGATGACCAAATATTTCGCTTCAAAAGACGAAAAATCCGCATTTGCCACCGTTACCGCGGGAATAATTTTCAGCCTGTCCCTATCCGTTCCCATAGTCGTTTTCTTTTTTGTTTTCAGAAGCAAACTCGGCTTTATTTTTACCGACGAAAGGTGTATGGACGTACTTATGATAGTATTGCCGGGATTGATCATCACGTCGGTTTACGCCGTGATAAGGGGCTTTTTTTGGGGAAAAAAGAGTTTTCTTACGTACAGCCTGATCGAACTTGCCGAAGAAGCGGTGATGCTCGTTGCGGGCGTGGTTCTTATCGGCGCGGTCACTTCAAAAATGTCCGGCGTTGAAAAAGCGGCGTGGGCTGTCCTTATATCCTACGCGTTCTCGTTCGCCGCGGCTTCGGCGGTGTTTTTCATAAAGGACGGCCGGCTAATTTCACCGAAAAATACCTTGAAACCTCTCGCAAAATCATCCGCGCCAATAACGGGAATGCGCACAGCAACTTCGCTTATCAACTCTCTTATCGCAATAATACTGCCTTTAAGACTTATCTCCGCGGGACTGACGAGAACGGAAGCGATGGCGGAATTCGGCGCAGCTTTCGGAATGGCTATCCCCATTCTGTTCATGCCGGCCACGCTTATCGGCTCGCTCGCGGTGGTTCTCGTGCCGGAACTTTCCGAAAACTACTATAAAAACCAAAAAGAAAACCTTATAAATAACGTTGAAAGAGCATTGAAATTTTCGTTTTTCGTGGCTTGCATAATAATACCCGTACTCGTTTCTTTCGGAAAAAACCTCGGCATATTTTTCTACAGTTCGGGCGAAGCGGGTAAATACCTGACTTACGCGGCGCCCGTTATGCTGCCGATGAGTATCTGCATGATAACGACGAGTATGTTGAATTCACTGAATTGCGAAAGAAAAACCCTCGTTTTCTATTTGTGCGGCGCGGCATTTATGCTTGCCTGCGTTTTCCTTTTACCGAGGTACATAGGCGTTTATTCCCTTATAGCGGGGATGCTCGGTCAATACCTTATTACGGCGGTGTTGAATTACTTCGCCATCAGAAAAAAACTCGGTGAGAAAATGTATGTAAATCGATTCTTCTTAAAAGCGTTTCTCTTTATGATTCCTACGATTTTATTTGGAATTATGTTAAACAGAATCCTGTCCGCAATAGTCGTAAACGCGGTCGTTTGCATCGCCGGAAGCATATTGACGGCATTGTTCGGTTTTGCCTTTTACCCCGTTTTCGGAATGGCGGATTTTATTCGGAGATCTGCTCCTTCGGCCGATAGCAAAACGCCCCGCTGAAGTATTTTACTTTTCGGAGAACAAAATATACCAACAACGAAACGGCGTAGTTTGCGGCGGCGTTCGGTAACTGCCAAAGCGCGCGATACCCCGCCCAGGCAACGAACGTTCCGTATTTATTTTGTATATATGAAGTATAAAGCCAAATTCCCCAAGTGGTGAGAAGTACCGTGCAGAGCGCGTAGCATAACAAATACGATATAAACGAAGCGATCACGAAAGATACTATACCCTGTTTTTTGACAAACATATTCGAAACGCTAAACACAAGCCCCGGTATCAAGCAAAACAGCCCCGTCGATATACCTATTATAGGGTTATACGCCCCGTCGGTAAATATTATCCAGCCGAGCAGATCGCCTATAAAGCCGACAGCAAAACCAAGAGGAGCGCCGAGAAGTATTCCTGCAAAGAAATAAATTGTCAATACAACGGAAAATTTCAATGTGGGCCCGACAGGTATCGTAGCGTAGGCGTTGGCAATAGTGGCAAGCGCCGTGAACATTGCGGTGATAACGATTTTGAACGTTGCGCTTTTAGACGCAAACCATTCGGGAAACACCTTAAATCTCATAAAAAAAGCACCTCACACATAAAAATGGAGTTGCCCGTAAATAAAAATACCCTATTTAATTCGGATAAAAATATAAGCGGACGCGATAAAGCACCGCAGGGCGAGCCGTTTCGTTCTTGGTCAACATCCCGTACCAAAACACTACAGAACTTCCGTTCAACGCGCTTTATCTACTCTTGCAAATATTTTATTACATTGCGCCGGTATTGTCAAGCATTTGCATAAAAGAATTTCTTTCGCAAATACTTTTTTTATGTTGATAATATTTATAAGGGCAGCAATCATCCTCGTAATGCTCGTTATCGTTATGCGGCTTATGGGGAAAAGACAAATAGGCGAAATGCAACCGTACGAATTTATTATAACAATGCTTATAGCGGAGGTCGCCTGCGTTCCGATGTCAGACGTGTCCATCCCCCTGCTTTACGGCGTCGCTTCGATAGCGGCAATTTTCATAATTCATCAAATATTATCCCTTTTTGAACATTTCGGGCAGGGTTGGAAGCGATTTATAAGCGGCAAACCTTCCATTGTAATCGATTGCGACGGAATAAATTATAAAGAACTGAAAAAAAATAATCTTGACGTAGAAGATCTAATCGAATCGCTACGCGCAACGGGCACATTTTCTCTCGACGAAGTAAAATACGCTATTCTCGAGGCGAACGGGAAAATTTCCGTTATAAAAAATCCCGAAACGGAAAGCGAGGGAGAATTGCCCGTTATTCTTATCGACAGCGGAAGATTTTCCGGTAAAAATATAGATCTTATCGGCGTTGGAATTGAACAGATAAAGGATTTTCTTCGGCAAAACGGCGTTAAAGACGCGAGAAACGTTGAAGTTATGACGATTGACGGTTCGGGTAAAGTATATCTGCAAGAGAAAAACAGCAAGTTTTCGGTATTAAAAATGCAGATCGCAGGTGACGCGAAATGGTAAAAACGCTCATCTCCACTATCGTCGCAGTTTTACTTTTCGCTTTCGGCGCCTTGTTCGAATATAAATTTATTGATAAATCCTTTAACGAATTTGACGACAGACTTTCCGTTCTGTATGAAAAATCGGAAAGTAAAGACGCAACCATTGACGACGTACTTTCCGTTCAACAGTTCTGGATCAAAAGCAAAAAAAGCCTGCACGCTGTTATCCCCCATACCGAAATCAAGGAGATAGACCTTTGGCTTTCAGAAGCGGTGCGCCTTACCGAGCAGAATAATTTTGACGAGGCTATGCAAAAGATAGAAGTTTTAAGAGAACTCTGCGAGCAGATACCCACCACTTTCAAGTTAAAATTTGAAAACATATTATAATTTAGTTTATTTAGTTTAATTAGTATTATTTTACTAATTTAGTGTTTTAGTAAATTAGTCAAAATGATTGACAACAAGGTAATTAAATGATACAATATAAAAAATAGAGAGCGGAAAGATCCGCTATAGGTAGGTAATTCAAATGAAAAAGACAAGTAAAAAGAGAATAACTTTCACGATAGAGCCGAACGTACACGAAAAATTTACGGTTGCCCTGATGCTTTCGGGCGAAACGCAGAAGGCGGCGCTTGAAAAATGCGTTAAGGAATACATATCAAAAACATTTTATAAAGAGAGTGAGAAATTTTCAACCACCACTCCCCTTTCCACCGAAACGCCTAAAGCGATAAAACGCATACCGCGCTGGGCAAAAAATCCCGATCAGATCAATCACAAAATAATCAGAGCGTATTTGCTCCTTTCTGCGGAAAACGAGCAAGTGACCTCTTACGATATGGAAAGAAGGTGCCTTGACAGAAACTTCTCCGACACTTACGCACCCACTTTCAGAAACAATTTCGCACAGATGAAGATAGAAACCCCGAAAAGCACGGGAAAAGTTTTTGAAGAAAAAAACGGCTTCGTAACCGTATGGGAGCGCGTTGCCCCCACTCTTGAAAGTTACCGCGAGTATTTCACCGAGGAACGCGAACCGAGCGAAACTTCGGAACAGTAAGCGGTGTTATGTCAAAGATTATCAAATTAAAATAAGATAATATTTAATTCTTTTGTTAATTTTTGTGAGTATGCAGGTGAGTAATGTTTAACAATAAAAAAACGATAAGGAAATAAATATTTTACAGTCACTATTAAATAAAATAAATAGTCCAGGATTAAGTAATTTATTCAAATGGTTTTGAAAATTGATGTTTGGAGCAACTAAAATGATAAAAAACATTTCGTCGCTTTATTTCGATGGCTTAGACAAAGGGATAGTTATAGATAATGCATATGATATATACGCAAGAAGACTCTATATAAAATACATTGAAGAAAATAATATAAATTATTTGCGTTTTCAAGACACAGATATGAATCTTGCAGCCTTTTTTCCGAATGTTGAATATGTTTTAGTGCCAGAAGAAGCCGAAAATCTTCAAGGTTTATATTCTTTGAAAAAAATAAAAGGAATAGAAATATCCGCACATAATCTTGAACAAATAAATTTATCGTCGTTTACGAATCTTGAATATTTAATTGTTACCGATTATTTAGTCGAAAAGAATAAATTAACTTTTAGTAATAATATCAAACATCTATGTTTTCTTCATTCGGATACAAGTGATTTGAAATTTTTATATAAAAACAAAAATTTAGAATCGTTGCAACTGGAATTCTGTTATAGACTGAAAACAATTAACGGAATACAAAATCTTCAGTATTTGAATAAATTGACTTTAGACTATTGCTTGAAGTTGAGTGATATTTCAAATATAAAATCATTAAGCGGTAAATTAAATTATTTGAGAATTACGGACTGTAATAAAATTCATGACCAGATAAATTATTTGTCTGCATTATCCGAATTGGAGACACTTTATATAACTGTATCTCAAACGAGGAAACAAAATAATTTTGAATCACTAATGTTTATAAAACCAATGAAAAATCTTAAACGATTTGTTACAAATTATAAAATCAATGATTGTGATTTAACGCAACTTAAACAAGTTGAAGAAGTAGAAATTCTGTAATTTTTTCTGCCGCAAAAGAAGAGAATCCTCCTTTTCGTACGGTCGGAAAACGTGCTTTGCGAAACGAGGCGAATTTAACACATCTAAATATAATTATATGATCGGAGCAAAAGGTCAATAAAATAAGTATGCAAGCGACGTGCATACGTTCGTTGGCTTGTTTTAGAAATTCGGATTTTATTGCTTTGGTAAACCCCTTTTGAGAAAGTGATCTGGTTGACCTGAGAAGAATTGCGGCACAAGGAATAAAAAAGATAGGCGGAATCTTATTAAAGTAAAAACGAGAAAAAGAGAAATAAATGGATATTAATTGAATCAAGGAAAGATTGATAAAATCTTTATTAAAAATAATTACGCTTGCGGGTTTTCAGTCCGCCCTTTTCGGTTGTAATCGATTTTTTCCGAAAAGTTTGCGGGTTAAAGAATAATAACGTTTATAACGAAGTACCCGGCGAACGTACAATTCGGTTTCACGTATGGGAATATTATCAAGCGTTGAACCGTCGGAAGAAAATCGCTCGGTTTTAAGCCATTCCGTAATTCGGCCTTCGCCTGCGTTGTACGCGGCGATAACCGTTTTTTCATCGCAAAACCTATCGGATAAATACCTTAAATACGCGCAACCGAGAGTTATATTATCGGACGGTGAAAACAGATCGTATTCGGATATTCCGACTTTTGCCGCAATAAATGCGGCGGTTTCGGGCATCAACTGCATAATGCCGCAGGCACCGGCTGAAGATCTCGCCCCGGTATTAAAACCGCTTTCGCACTTTATTACAGCAAAGACAAGATCTTCGTCGAGAGAAAAGCGTTCGCTTTCGAGGCAAACCATTTCCGCAACCGGAGATTCCCGCGGAAAAATGAAAAAGAAAAATAACGCGCCTGCCGTAAAAACAACAAGCGCAAGCATAATAAACGAAAAAAATTTAACCTTATTTGACAATATCACGAAGCGCGGCACTCACCTTTTTTTTCAATTCCTCAAAATCGGAATCGTTATATATTAAAGTATGCGCGATTTCGCGATAATTTTCGTAATCGAATTGATTTTTTATTCTGGAAAGAACTTCCTGCCGCGTAAGACCGCTACGTTTTACTACCGACTCGATACGACTTTCAAGCGGGCGCATTACAACAATAACGCGATCAAACGAACTTTCAAATCCGCCCTCGAAAAGCAAAGGTACCTCTGCAAAAACAGGGCCGGAAACAAAAGCGTTCATCTTGCGAAGAAGCGTTTTCATAATAACGGGATGCGTGAAATTATCGAGTTTCTTTTTAAGTTCGCCGTTCGTAAAAATTTTATCGGAAACGGCGCGCCGATCAAAAACGATATGCCCGTCTTTCCTGGAAGTGAGAACGCCCACGAGTTCGGAAACAGCCTGAACAAAGGCTTCATCGCGAAGCAATTCCGCATAGACCTCGTCGCACGAAAACACGGGAAAACCGAGGTTTTTGATAATTTCGCACACGGCGGATTTGCCCGAACCTATCCCGCCGGTAACGGCAATTTTGATATTTTTCATCACTTCGCCTC
>JAFTDZ010000009.1 GCA_017453885.1 Clostridia bacterium | reverse complement strand
CTGTCCGAACTGGCACGGCCCGTGGGACGGCGCCTTAGCGGGTGACTTTTACGAGGGACTGTTCGGTACGGTCGACGCCGCCGTTTCTGAATTGAAAGCGAAAGGGTATTCGCCGAAGGTCCGCGGTTTTGTGTGGATGCAGGGCGAAACGGACGGTGAAATTCAGTTTAACAACGGTTTGCGCAAGGGCGCGGAAAATTACGAACATAACCTGACCGAATTATTCAAAGCCGTGCGCGTGAAACTTAACGAGCCTGATCTGCCGATAGTTTTCGGAGAAATTTACGAATACAGCCAACCTTTAAGTATAGAGCAGAGCGGACGCGGGAGAGATATTGTCGCCGCGCAGAGAAACGTGGGCAATTTGGCTAACAACTATCTTGTAACTACGGGCGACCTGATGATAGACGCGTCTGTCGATCCGTGGCACTGGCAGGGGCAAAGCGCCAGACTTCTGGGCGTCAGATTCGGCGAGAAAATGTACGAAGCGGTTTATATGAACTCAACCGATCAAACGGAATATAAGAAAGGCGTGGTGTACGGCAAAGTTTTCGATAATTACGGTAATCCTCTTTCGGGGGTAACGGTGTCGGCTGACGACCGGATAACGCAAACCGACGATGACGGATCGTATATATTAACCGTAAATCGGGCGGCAGACCATATCCTTTTATTTGAAAAGGAGGGGTTCGGCAGCGTAACGCGCCTTGTTCGTGCAGACAGGTATAAAAGCGGAAAACTTCGGGGTGTAGAGAGTTTCATGCATCGCAAAGCGACGATAGAAGGTATTGTTGAGGACGAATCGGGGTTGCCTCTTTCAGGCGTGTCCGTCGTTTGCGGATCGCAGCGCGTAACGACCGATGAAAACGGAAAATACAGTTTTAGCGTGTTTCCGGAATTGTATTCCGCCAACGCAAAGTATGAGATCGTTATTTCAAAAGGCGGTTACGCTTCCGCCGTATACACGCATACCTTCGGATATGCCGCTGAAACGATCGGATATAATATCGATCTCGGCGTATTAAAGTTAAACAAAACAGCGTGAACGGGGGCTTATTTATGAATAAACTCGTATGTGTTCTATTGATGTCAATGATTTGCTTTGTCACATTTATCAGCGGTTGCAATGCGGGTAATAAAATGGAAAACGAAATTACAAACAGCGAAAATGTAGGGAAAAAATTAAATTTATACGGCAGAAACGTTTATAACAATGAAGAGTCCGCCGATGAGTTTATAAACGTTATGTCCGGGTTCGAAGTAAGATTCGCGGGCACGTTTCTGACTGCGGAAATTAAGTCTGCGCCCAAAAAGCAAAACGGCACCGCAGACGCGCCTAAATTTACTATGTGGTCGGTTTTTGTCGACGGTGCAAAAGATCCTTTTGAAAGAAGTATTTCCGTCCGTAATAAGGAGTGGGAAACTTTTACCATCGTTTCCGATCTGCCGAACGGCGAACATACGGTAAAAGTTTTTAAGACGGACGATCCTTTGATCTCGTCTTGTTACGTACGCAATTATAAAACGGACGGGAAGTTTCTCGAAGCGCCGAAAAAACCGGAGTTAAAGATAGAATGTTTCGGAGATTCTATCACGTCCGGCGGCGATAATATCCCGTTGGCGGAAGGCGAAACGTATTTAGGCATGGATCCTAAGCGTTGTAACGGCGGAGCGACGTATATGGCGTACGCCGCTTACGAGTTGAACGCCGAATTAAACGTTTTCGCGCAGATTGGCATTCCTCTTACGGGATCCGCCGGGGTTGCAAACGTGTATTCCCGCGTAAGTCCGCAAAGGGGCGCTAAATGGCAAATTAATAAATTCATTCCGGATATAGTGGTTATTGGGCTCGGCACTAACGACAGGCGGATAGATTCGAGCATGAACGCATATGTCGATACCTGTAAAAATTTTATAAACACTCTTTCAACCGAATACGGCGATTTCGCGAAAAAGATACAGTATATTATGGTCCACGGATTTATGGACGACGGGACCGCTACGATAGGCGATAAGATCCAAACCGTAGTGAACGACCTTGAAATGGAAGGATTCAAGATTTGCCGTTTGCAATTTCCGGAAGCATCGATAAAGGGCAGTAACGGAAAGTTGGATCATGCGGATCAGGCGCCTTACTGGAACGGGCATCCTCTTTGGAATGAACACAAATCGGCAAGCGAACTTCTGATAGCGAAAATACGCTCTCTCGGTTAAGGATTATATGATTTACAGATAGAGTTCGAGCCACATTTTTTTGTACAATTATAAAATTTTTCCCGTTTGCCGTGTAATGAACAATTGCGTTATTCACGAATATTTTTATTCGGGGATTATAGTGTAAACGCAGTTGGTGGTATTTATGAATAATAGTTGATCTTGCTTTTTTTTGTAACAAATTATACAAGCGGACATTATTCGACAATATATTTAAGGTTTTAACATATTTTTACAAAAATATTTCGATAAAATTTTCAATTTTGTTCTAAATTCGGTTGCATTCCTTCGCAATTTGTTGTATCATATTCGGGTATCTTGCAAATTGCTTTCAGGAGGTGGCAATATGAAAAAGTCCGT
>JAFTDZ010000083.1 GCA_017453885.1 Clostridia bacterium | reverse complement strand
GTAATGTTCGATCTTAAAGCGATTGTAAACGACGGGATAACGATACGGGCGGACGGCTCTGAAAACTTCCCCAAAGGTTACCGCGAACTTATGCGTTGGCTATACGAAATAACGCGATAACGTGAGAAATAAGGCACTTTTTTACGACGGATAAATTATTTACGGTAAAAAATTCAAAGCGAAAAGGAGATAAGAACAATGAACGAAACGATGAAAACAATACTTGAAAGAAGAAGCGTTCGCAAATTTACGGATAAACCCGTTCCCGAAGAAATACTCGCGGATCTCGCCGAAGCGGCGATGCACGCGCCGAGCGGAATGTGCCGCAAGACCTGGCGTTTTACGGTGGTAAGCAATAAGGACGCCATAAAAAAGTTGTGCCGCGCTATAGGAAAAGAACTCGGCAGAGAGGGGTACGATATGTATAAGCCGACCGCGGTAATAATTCCTTCCAACCTGAAAGACAGCCCTTTCGGCAAAGAGGACAACGCCTGCGCCCTGCAGAATATTTTTCTTGCTGCGGCAAGTTACGGCGTTGGTTCGGTGTGGATAAACCAACTTCAGGGAATTTGCGATAAAGAAGAGATTCGTCCCGTCCTTTGCGAGTTAGGCATACCGGACGACCATATCGTTTACGGAATAGCCGCTCTCGGTTATGCCGATCCTTCTTACGCAGGCGTTTACAGAGAGGGCGGAACGGTCAATTTTGTCAGATAACGGGCGGAGATTTACCCGAAAAATTCCGTTCGGAGCATAACCGTAATACTATTTTACTTATAATATATTTATATAATGCGTGATTTCATCGGTTAATTGCTGGACAATTCCGCTCGAAATATGTTAAAATATAAAATTATAGGGAATATATTGTAAAAAAATGGAGTTATTTATGGATAAACCCGAAAATACCGTCGGTTGCATCGTAGCGCCATTCGATAAATTGCCGGAGACATGGAGGGATAAGTTCTATCTTCTCGAAGAAGTGTCGAGAGAAGTTCTTTTCGCGTATTCCGCAAAGACAAACCTTCTGAATATCTCAAAGTTCGGTCTCGAAACTTTCGCGCCCGGCAAGCAGCCCGTTCTTACGGAAAACGAATCTTTTGCGGAGTTGCTTTCGGAAAAAGATATAGCGTATATAAGAGACAAAGCGTTCGGCGCCACGCCGGAAAATTCGTCTTTCACTCACGATTGCGTTATTAAAATATGCGGCGAAGACTATCACGTCCGTTTTATCGTCAAGGTTTTGTTCGACGGACAAACGAACGAGGGCTTTATCGGCAAGTGCGTAAACAACGAGGAAGAATACCGCCGTGTGGAAACTTTGCGGTACGCCGCCTGTCACGACGAGTTGACCGGGCTTTACAGGGCTAATTACGCGAGGAATAAAATAGCAGAACTTCTTTCCGACGAAACGAAAAACTATATGCTCGCTATTTTCGATATAGACAGGTTCAAGGAAGTCAACGACGATTACGGCCACACCGTGGGCGATAAGGTCCTCGTCAGCGTCGCCCGCAAGGCGCTCGATAATCTTCGCACCGACGGGCACGATATAATTTCCCGCGTGGGCGGCGACGAATTTGTGGTGTTGGTGGAGTATGAAAACGATCCCGACGCGACTATACAGAAGTTTTTCGATTCTCTTAAGGGGAATATCGAAGGCGTTCGATTCAGCGTAAGTATGGGCGTTGCGGATACGGGGCTTCTCGGCAGAGATTACGACGTGTTGTTCCGTTGCGCCGATCAGGCGCTCTACGCGAGCAAGCGCGTCGGCCGCGGAGTGTGCTGTTTTTACAACATCAAGATGCAGGGGAATATTTTCAGAACGATCTGAAAGGTCGGCTCGCCCCGTTTTTATATTGAACGAAAATTGGTTTTTTCAGAGGTAACGCGATTTGAAAAGCAGGCGTAACGTTGTACAACTCAATAAGATGAACGTTGTAAAGATAGTCGTTTTCGTTCTTATAATGTTGGCGGTGGAAATAGTTTCCGCTTTTACCGTCTATTACAGGGCGGTGACCGTCGCTACGGAAGGGATATTCGAAGGTTACACCCTCGATATGCGCCGCGTTGCCGAAAACTTCAACGATCTTTTGGCAAGCGACTATTCGAGCGGAACGGATTACGATATAACCGGAGAATTTTACGAAGAT
>JAFTDZ010000008.1 GCA_017453885.1 Clostridia bacterium | reverse complement strand
GAATTGTAAGTAACCGCGGCGCCGAGTATCTGTTCGGCAAAGGCGCCCATAAAGCCCGCGACTATCGCGGAGAACACCACGAGTTTCGGAGCCTTCAGATAATTCGCTATCCCCGCGCCTATGCCCGCGCCCATAAGAACGCTTGCCGCCTGACCGATAAGGACGAATATCCGCCCCACGGCGTTATCGCCTATAAGGCTGCCTATCGTCTTTACTATCGTGCCTGCGATAAGGGTTACGAAAAGCCCCTGAGCCATTCCCGTAAACGCGTCTATAAAATAGCGTTTGGGAAGATTTTTGAAGTAGGTTTTCACCTTACTTCCGCTTTCTTTTTCCGTTTGATTTTCCATATATAAAACTCCTGAAAAGGTTAATAACGTGAGATTCAGGGCACTTCGTGTATCAAAGTGAGTTTATTGTCCACCTGATCGCACGACGTGAGAAAGTATTCTATACCGTTTTTCACAAGATATTTGTCGGCGCGGCTGTCCTTGCCGTGCAGGTGCCCGTAAACGACTTTGTTCACTCCGTATTTCTCGAAAATATCCGTAAACAGAGAATTATCCCTTCTGGCGTTGAACGGGGGGTAATGTATCATGCAGATGAGCGCGTCCCCTTCCGTCTTTGTTTTTTCCGACTGAAAAAATGCGAGTTTGAGCCTTTCCGCCTCTCGTAAATATATCTTTTTATCCTGCTCGCCGAACTCCGGGCTGCCTTCCACCGTCCACCCCCTCGAGCCGCAAAGCACCACTCCGGGAAAGCGCAAACAGTCGTTCTGCAAACAATAAAAACCTTCAGGCAAGCCCGCCCGTATTTTGGAGATGCCGTTCCACCAGTAATCGTGGTTGCCGCGTATCATCACCTTTTTCCCGGGAAGGTCGGCAAGGGTTTTTATATCGGTAAGCGCGTCATCCAACTTCATAGCCCAACTGATGTCGCCGGCTATCAGAACGACGTCGTTTTCCCCCACCTTCTCCGTCCAGTCGGCGCGGATCTTTTCCATATAATTCACCCATCTGCCGCCGAATACGTCCATAGGCTTTTCGGCTGTAGTGGAAAGGTGAAGATCGCTTATCGCGTAAACCTTCATTTCGGCTCCTCGGATTTTTATACCGATATTATACAACAATCGCCCCTTTTTCACAAACGAATATCATATCGGAAAAAAATTTTCTTCCGGAATTTCGCCTATGCGAAACGCGGGCGCAATCACGCCCGCGCACGTAAAAACACCTTTAATCGTCACGCCGGACCGCTTATTTTTCGCTGCGTGAAATTATGCGGATATTCTCCGCGGAAATAAACAGGTAATTCAAGGTCAACTTGTCGTATTTATTCCGGCTTTCCACAAGCAATCGCATCTCCCGCTTGTCGCCGTCCTCGCAGAGTTCCACTGCCGCTATCACGCTTACGGGCAGGAATGAATTTTCGTCCGAAGAATAAACAATCCCTTCCTTCAGCGTTATCTCCGCCCCCGTAAACACCGCCTTCGCGCCGTCGCACTCGAGCGTAACCCGCGTTCCTTCCTTCTTAATGGTTTTAACTCTGTGTCCGCCGTATAAAAACGACGGGCAATCCGTTATTCCGTTTTTCTCAAGGCACTCGCGGGAAGCCGCCTTCGCCTTTTCAAAACTTCTCCCGCATTCCGCAGAAAGGCTTGCGGCGTAATTTTTCAGCGCGGAGAGAACCGACGGCGAAGCGTAACCTATCCGCAGCGACCTTTTCGCCTTCGACTTATCGATCACGTCGTCCGGCAACGCTTTTATTATAGCGTCGTTATATCTTATCTTTTCACGGAAAATCTTCGCGGCAAGTTCTTCGTCCGCTCTGCCGACTCTCAACTCGTTCCGGACGAAGGCTTCATAATTCAGCAAGTTCATTTTGCGCAAAAATTCGGCGTCCGTCGCGTCGCGTTCGGAGCACGGGATAAGATCCCGTATAAAAAACACGGTCAACGTCCGCACGTACCAGTCTTTTGTAAGGTATTTCATTTGTTCTCCTAAAAAATAAGCGCCGCACCCGAAATACGAGAACGACGCTATAGAATCTATACCATCGCTTCAGGTTGCAACGCCAAGTTTATTTTCACGCACGGGAAATAAACGCGATAGAGTATAGTTCTACCGATACTATACCCCTGCGTGAAAAAATTATTTACTTGACGTTGCATTATTATTTTACCAAATAACCGAAATAATGTCAATTCAATTTTCAAGCCCTTTTATTCCGTGTGTTTTCGCGGCGGCGATTATTCTTCCGAACGTAAAAAAGCCGCCTGTTTCAAACAAACGAGCGGCTTATACGTTTTTTTATTTTCAGATGCGCGTAACCGTAAGGCTCAACTCAAAATCGACCGAACCTTTCGCGGGGAGCGTATCGTAGCGGAACCCGCCGTCGAGTTCGGCGGAACACGGTTCAAGCCCCAAAGCGTAATCGCCCGAAGCCATGCTCTTCCATTCCACGAAGCACGGCAAGGTGTTTCCGGAGAACTTCAAAAGGAACTTTTTACCGAGTTTTTCGTTGATATACGCCGCTTCCGGCTTATTGAGCCTTATGAAATAGCAGGTTTCTTCCTGCGCGGGAAGCGGAGCGGTTATATCGAAAACTTCGTTGAACTTTTCCTTAGCCCAAGGGGTGCGCGGGGTTACGGAAGCCGCGTCCGTCACTATCTTTCCGCCCTCGTCAAGCATCGGATAGCCGAGGTTCACGTGATATAAAACGCAATAATTTCCGTCAACGAACGCCTCGTTCGTGAGAGTATCGTTAAGTTTTATCGTTTCGCCGCCTATATCGGCGGTTATCCTGCGTTTCATAACGAGGTTTTTGCCGAACAGCGCGCTGTTTATTATGGTCGCCTCAACCGTAATTCCGCTTTCCGTGCATTCCGCGCGCGTTACGTCCGCCACGGTTTTATGATAGGTGCCGTGTATCTCGTACCCATCGCGGCCGCCCATGCTGTCAAGCCCGCAGGTGTACAGCATGCCGCCTTCAAATCTGTTCTCGAACGGCGGATTATCCACGATAAAGGCGTTTTTTGAGAGGAAAGAAACGTTCTGCCCCTCGTGATATACCTGCATTATATCCAGCCCTTTAGTAACGTTCAGAAGGAAGCGGATCTTGCCGGTATCGCAGTCGATAACGTCTATGCCCTTTTCTCTCCCTTCGATGATCTTATATCTTCTGACGCTCGCTATCTGTCTGAAATTTGAGATTCTGCCGTCCGTCATACTCTCACCTCCGCGCCGGAAAGCGCGTCGCAATATTCGATAAGATAATTTATCTGCTTGCCGTCCTTAAGCATAGCGTAAAGTTTTTCTATAAGGTCGGCGTATTCGCCCGTGTAGTCGGAATATTTTTCGAGAGCGGCTTTAACTCCGTTCTCTTCGGCGTAGGTTTTAAGTTCCTTACTGCTGTCGTCCCCCTCGGGCGCGAAGAGCATCGCCGCGGCTATGCCTATGCACAAAAATCTGCACGGAACGCCGTTTTTAACCGAAAGTTTCAACGCCCCGATAAGGCGGTCGTTAGAGCCGAGTTTGCGTTTGGTATCCCTGCCGACCCTCGCCACGGTATCGGCGAGCGCCTCGTTCGTGAAGCGGTAGAGAAGGTTATCCGCATGGCTTATAAGCGGTTTTACTTCCGTGCCGTTTTCCGCCGCGACCGCAACCGCCATTTCCGCAAGCGCCTTGTAGGCAACGTAGCGTATGTCGTAATCGGCAACCGCCTCGTAAATGTATTCGTATCCGCGTAAGTTTCCGAGGTAAGCGGAAAGCGCGTGGCTCATATTGTGCATGAACAACTTCCGCTGAATGAACAGGTTGAACGGCGAAAAGGGGTAAAGTGTTTCCACCGCGGGTATATCGCCCTTGAAAGCCGCCTTATCCACAGGGAGGATGTTGTAAGGTTCCACGTAAACGCGAAGGAAGTTGCCCGCGCGTTTTTCATCGGTCATAACGGGCACCATTCTGCCTATGCTCGCCTCAACAAAACCGACGTTCGAATCGATATAATCCGCGATTTCGGGCACTTCTTTCTTTACAAGCCCCTTTAAGAACTCGTCCGCCCCGATAAGGTTTTCGCAAATTATTATATTGAGAGGTTTGGCGCCGCGCTCGTATCTTTTCTTTATGCCGAGGGCTATGGGCCTCGCTATGAATTTGAGAACGTTAACGCCTATCGCGGTAGCCATAAGCGCGCAGGTCGCTATCTCCTCGGAAACGAGATCGATATCGCCGCCGTCTATGCCGTAAACGTTTTTCACCATCTGCTCAACGTTGGTTTCGGTGGTCACCACGTTTACGGGGTACTGCCCGTCCTCGTTGAGTTTGGCTATAACTTCCTTGTTTATATCAACAAAGCCCACTCTGTAACCGGCGCCCGAAAACAACTGCCCGATGAAACCTCTGCCTATGTTGCCCGCGCCGTACATAACGAATTTTTCCATAATAAATCAGTCCTTTTTATATTTATCGTAAATTTTCCATATTTCCGCCGCCGTTTTCATTCCGGAAACGGAATCCGCCTCCGCGAGGTTGCAAGCCGCCGCCGCCGCGGAAAATTTCAGTATCTCCTCGTCATTCCAGCCGTTATACAGCCCGTAAAGACAGCCCGCGCAGAACGCGTCCCCCGCGCCCACGCTCCCCTTGATATACCCTTTCGGCAGGGAGAGCGATCGCGACGAAGTAAACTTCCCGTCCGAACGCAACACAAACCCCTTTTCGGGCGCGTGAACGATAACGGCGTCCTTAACGCCCTTGCCCGCAATAAAGCGCATTGCGGCTTTCACTTCTTCCTCGTCGAGGTCGCCGTTTTTATCGCGAGGGGTATTTCCGCTTATCTGGCACGCCTCTATCTCGTTCATTATCGCGTAGTTACAGAATTTGAGCGTCGGAACGACCACTTCGGCAAAATGCCCGCTGCTCTCGCTGACAACGTCGATCGACGTCTTTACGCCGCGTTTCTGCACTTCCGCCAGAAGCCTCGCCGCGCGGTTGCCGTATTCGCCGTCCTTTTCCTCGACCTTGTCGAGAAGGAGAAGATAGCCGAGGTGAAACATCTTCGCGGTGATCTTATCGGCGTCCACGTCGGTTATGTCGAACTCCGCATTCGCCCCGCGGTAGTGGAAGAAGGTGCGTTCGCCCGTGGAAGAAACGGTCATCACGTCGGAGAAAGAAGTGCCGTTTTTCGCGTGTTTTACGCCGCTTACGTCCATTCCGACTTCCGCCATTCTACCCACTACGTATCTTCCGTTGTCGTCGTCGCCCACTCTGCCCGCGGCGAAAACTTCGAGGGACGGATCCATCATTTTCAGGTCCATGCCGGAATTAGGCACGCTGCCGCCCACCCCGCGTTTTATATCGGTTATAGTCACCAGCATTCCCTTTTCGGGGTAAGAAGGGATCATTTTAACGGTGTCCGTCAGAATGTTGCCGGCGAGCATTATTCCTTTCCTTTCGATCATAATATCATTCTTCCACTTCGGGTATTCTCGAGATCCTCTCGTCAAGGAAAATATCGCTCTCGTCGCGGCTGTGGGTGGAAAACTCGCTGACTATAGCGCCTTCCGGCCCCGCCTGGAACCAATGCTGCGTGCAGGGGTAAAGGGTGTACTGCTCGCCCTCATGCAGAACCACTTCGTGGAACACGTCCACGGGCGTAGGCGGCAATTTGGCTTTTATATCTTCCTTACGTCCCTCGCCGGAAACGTACAGATAGCAAACGCCCTTGCGCACGCGGAAAGTTTCTTCCTTCCCGTCGTAAGGCACGCCGTTTTCCACGCCGTTTATGTGGATATGTTGCGGGCAGGTCTGATACGGGCGAAGGACCATTTCCTTCGCGCACACCTTTTCGGTATTGACGTAAACGAGGAGTTGAAGCCCCACTTCTTCCACCATTCCGAGCCCGAAATCCGCAACTTCGATGCGGCCCTTCTCTTCTTCCGTGATCTTGATTCCGGCTTTTTCGAATTCGCTTACCACGAATTTCGCGCCGTCGTCGTACTGTTTTTTGGTCAGCATAAATAATTCCTCCGATAATATTTTTATCGTCGGGCGAAACTTTCCGCCCGCAGTTTGATTATATCATTTTCCGTTTGCTTTTGCAAGTTTTAAGAGGCGCAAAACTCTTAATAAATATTAAAAATAACTCAACACGGGGAAAATTTCCTTAACACGGCTCCGGCTGAAAATACGGCGGCGGATATTATAAAAGTCGCACGCCGGAACGGAATACGTACCCGCCCGTAAAAAAACGGTTTACGGTATAACGACAATGCCGCCGCCAAACGGATAAATCCGTTTGACGGCGGCGCTCTTTTAGTGCGTTTTTATATCTTTAAGAAATATCGCATATCCCGCCGTTTTTCACACGGCGGAAGTAAGGCGCTGTTTTTCGTATTGAAGCATATACAGCCCGTAATATTTTCCCTTCTTTTCAAGCAGTTCGAAGTGGTTGCCCTGTTCCGCTATCTCCCCGTGAGAAAGCACTATTATATTGTCCGCGTGCTGTATGGTTGAAAGCCTGTGCGCCACTATCAGCATAGTGCCGGCGTTCATCATTTTTTCGAGCGAATTCTGTATCAGCGCTTCCGTTTCGGTATCTATATTCGCGGTGGCCTCGTCGAGTATCATTACTTCGGGTTTATGTATGATCATACGCGCAAACGATAAAAGTTGCCTCTGCCCCGCGGAGAAGTTGTTGCTCCTCTCCCGCACTTCCTCGTCGAGCCCGGCGGAAAGTTTTTCAATGAATTTATCCGCGTTCACGAAGCGGCAGGCTTCCATTATCTCCTCGTCGGTCTTGTCGTCGCGCAGGGTTATGTTGCTGCGGATAGTTCCGGCGAAAAGGTAAACGTCCTGCAGCATCTGCCCGAAGTGTTTGCGGAGAGAAGAAATTTTTATCTTCTTTATATCGATGCCGTCGATCAGTATCCGCCCCTTCTGCGCGTCGTAATTCCTGCAGATAAGCGATAAAATGGTCGTTTTGCCCGAACCGGTCGCCCCTACGAAAGCCACCGTGTCGTTGGCGCGCACCTTGAAGGAAACCCCTTTCAGCACCCACTCGTCCGGCACGTAGGAGAACCACACGTCCTCGAATTCTATATCGCCCTTTATGGTATCGAGTTCTATCGCGTCGGGCGCGTCTTTCACGTCGGGTTCTATATCGAGAATGGTGAATATCTTCTCCGCGGAAGCGAGCGCCGACTGCAGGGTATTGAACTGTTCGGCAAGCGTCTGTATGGGATCGAAGAACTTGTTTATATACATATAGAACGCCACGATGACCATTCCCGTTACCGTTTTGCCCATAAAACTGAACCCTTCGAGGTAGCCCCTGCCGCCGAGGTAAAACAGGAACAAAATACTCGTTATATACAGCATATACACCATCGGGCGGAACACGCCGAAAACGAAAATTTCTTCCATTCTCGCCTTTTTGAGTTTGGCGTTACGGTCGGAAAATTCTTCCATCTTCCTGTCCGCGCGGTTGAATATCTGCGTTATCTTCATGCCCGAAAGATTTTCCGAAAGGAAGATATTTATACCCGTGGTGCAGTCCTTCACCCTGCGGTAAGCGCGGCGGGAGAACTTGCGGAATATCACGGTAAAATACGCGATAAACGGCACGAAACACAAAACCATAAGCGTCAGTTCGTAATTCAGAAGGAACATCGCCGCCAGCACGCCTATCACCACGAATACGCTTTTCGTAAGGTTTACTATGACCCTCGTGAACATCATCGAGATGGCGTTCGCGTCGTTCGTGACCCTCGTGACCAGCGTGCCGACGGGTATCCGGTTGAGTTGCCCGTGAGAGAGGCTTTCTATGTGCGAATACAATTCTTCCCTTATGCCGGAAACTATCTTCTGCCCCGTCTTTTGCAATATTATCGACTGCGCATATGTGCTTACGAGCGATATTACGAGTATCCCCGCGTAAACCGCCACCATCGTCATAAGGCGGCTCAATTCGAAGTCGTCCTTGATAAGGTCCTCTATCCCGCCTACCATCAGCGGAGAAATGACGTCGTACGCGATGGAAACGAGCATCAGCACGAATATTATTATAAAGTTTCCGGCGTAGGGGCGGGCGTACTTCATAAGCCTGCGGATAAGGTCTTTGTCCTTCATGTTCCGCGTGAAGCCGAACGCCTCTTTCTTGTCCTTAACGAATATGTACGCGAGGGCGAAAATTATCGAAAACACGCCTATTATCGCGCCCGCTATAAGGAGAGGATATATATCTTTCATAATTATTCCGCCCCCCTTTCTTCAAGTTTCTGCAATTCCACCGCGCGCGCGTACTCGGGGCAGGCGGCTATAAGTTCCTCGTGCCTGCCGAAAGCGAGCAGAGAACCTTCTTCCAAAAACAAAATTTTATCCATTCGCTCTATGGTAGAGATCCTGTGCGCGATAAGTATGGTCGTCTTTCCCTTCCTCGTTTCGGAAAGGTGCGCCAGAATTTCCTTCTCCGTACTGGTATCCACGGCGGAAACGGAATCGTCGAGAATAAGTATCGGCGCCTCTTTCATAAGCGCGCGGGCTATGGAAATGCGCTGTTTCTGCCCGCCTGAAACGGTGACGCCGCGCTCGCCGAGAACGGTATCGTACCCCTCTTTGAACTCCTCTATGTTGCCCGATACCCCCGCGAGGAAAGCCGCCCGTTTCACCCTGTCGCGCGTGGCGTTGTCGGAAGCGAAAGCGATGTTGTTCTCTATAGTGTCCGAAAACAAAAAGTTATCCTGCGGCACGTAAGCGGCGTTTCGCCTTACCGATTCTATCGTCAGGGTGTTCACGTCCTTCCCGTCGAGGAAAATAGTTCCGTCGGGCACGTTGTAAGTGCGGAGAATAAGATCCACCACCGTAGTCTTGCCCGAACCTATCCTGCCCACTATGCCCACGTTCTCGCCCGCATTTATCGTAAAGGAGAGATTTTTGAGCGCGTCGTACTCCGCAAGCGGGTAGCGGAACGTGAGGTTCCTGAATTCTATCCTGCCGGAAAGTTCGCCCGCGTCAACGGCGCCTTCCGCGTCCTTCACGTCTATTTCCGCGTCGAGCAGTTCCGCTATGCGCCTCAGGGAACTCTTCCCGCGGGAACGCATATCTATAAGTTCGGAGATCGCCATTACCGGCCAGACGATAGCGGTAAAATAGCCTATGAATTCGAGCAGTTGCTCCGCCGCTATTACCTTATTATATACGAGGTAGCCGCCGTAACCGAGTATTATGCAGATAACGGATTCCACGAAAAGCACCACCGAAACGTGCAGCAGGGTGGAAAGTTTCGTGAATTCCACATTGGCGTCCTCGTTCTGTTTGTTCAGTTTTTTGAACGCCCACAATTCCTTCGCCTCTTTGACAAACGCCTTGATTACCGATATGCCGGAAAAACTCTCCTGCG
>JAFTDZ010000082.1 GCA_017453885.1 Clostridia bacterium | reverse complement strand
TTGCCTTAACGCTTCGAGAGTGTTGCGCGGGTATTCGGGCATTTCGTCGAGGAATAAAACACCGTTGTGCGCGAGGCTGATAAGCCCCGGCTTGACCGCCTGACTTCCGCCTATCAGCGAAACGTTCGTGGCGGTGTGGTGTGGAGTCATGAACGGGCGGACTTTGATAATACCCTCGTCCGCATTGAGCCTGCCGGCGACCGAATGTATTTTCGTAGTTTCGAGCGCCTCGTCAAAATCCATATCCGGCATTATTGACGGAATGCACTTTGCGAGCATCGTTTTGCCCGAACCGGGCGGGCCGATAAAAATTATATTGTGGCCGCCGCTGACCGCAATTTCGAGTGCGCGCTTTGCCGTTGCCTGCCCCTTGACGAGCGAGAGATCGACGGGATAGAATATTTCTTCCCCGTCCTGACGGTATTTGCGCTTTTCCACCGCGGGAAGCGGGCTTACGCCTTTAAGATGATCTATAACTTCGTTAAGCGATCTCGCGGCGTAAACCGATACGTTTTCTATGTAAGACGCCTCTTTTTCGTTTTCTTTCGGTATTATGAATTTTTTATAACCTTCTCCCGCGGCGGAGATAAGCAAGGGCAGTATCCCTCGTATTCCGCGGATAGATCCGTCGAGCGAAAGTTCGCCCAAAAGAACGTAGTCGGTTATATCCGCCGGCAGTCCGGGGCTGCTTATCTTTACGAGGCCTACCGCTATCGCGAGGTCTAAATACGCCCCTTCTTTCTTCGTGTCCGCCGGAGCGAGGTTCACGGTTATCCGCGTAACGGGAAAGTTCCGCCCGCTGTTTTTTACCGCGGAACGAACCCTCTCCCTCGCCTCTTTCACGGCGGCGTCGGGCAAGCCGACTATATCGAACACGGGCAGGCCGTTGTGAACGTCAACTTCCACGTCCACCTTGAAACCTTCAAGCCCGTTTAACGCGTAGCCCGTAACTTTAGAAAGCATTTTTTACCACAACCACCAACGGAACAGTATTTTTGCCGCGACCGATGATACTTCTATCCCCGCGAACATAACGTAACCGAGCGCGAAGAACACGGCGGAAAGCGCGAGAGCGCATACCGTGAACGCCGCGGATAAAGTTACTGCTTTGCCTTTTACCGTAAATAATTTCTGATTCCATACGGAAAGCATCTTCGAGCAGAGTATTATAAGCCCCGTTGCAAACACGGACGAGAGCAAATAATCGTAAACGGCGCAACCCTTTACGAAGGCGTAAAGTATCCAGGAACACAACCAGCCGACGGCAAACAGAACGTATTGCGGGAAGTAAGTTTTAGCCGCAAGTTTCAGTTCCGCCGAGGCTCCTTTGTAACATTTGCCGATAACAACCGCAACCGTCGCGAAGAATAATGACGTAAGGCTTATAAACTGCACGGCGACGTTCATTCCCACGTAAACTTCACCGAAGGAAGAGCCGTTGTTCGCGCCGGAATATATAAGCGCGCTTCCGCCGCCGGCTATCCATTTGAGGAACGTGCCGGCGTTGCCCTCTCTGCCGAACAGAGCGCCTTTATTGTTGAGGTTTATCGCCGCGAGCAAACTGTCCGTTCCGTAGTAGGAAGTATAAGTCGTTCCGAGTATCCCGTAGAACAGAATGGTGAGGATAAAAGTAAACAACACGTAAGATAATACCGCCGCGACGATAGAGCCGACGAAGTTTATTCTGAACTGTTTGTCGTTCCTTATCTTCTCGTCGTCGTATTCGGATACGGAAGCGTTATATTTGCGCACCTTTACCGTTTTGATAAGCCCGCCCGCGAAAAGTACCGCGACTGCAGGCAGAACGAAGTAAGACGCAAGGCTTACGTTCACGGCGACGCCGAAAGCGAAAGCGGATAGCAACACGGGAACCAGAAGCGCGGTCTTACCCGCCCTGAACGATCTCTTATCCGCCGTATAGTAATATTCCTTTACGCCGCCTGCGAAAAGTTGCATGAAATACACCGCGAGTACGGCGAAGAACACCGCTATGGAGTTTACGTTGCCTACGCTGCCTACCGAGAGGCCGATACCGAAAAGAACGTAAAATACGGAGAATAGAATTCCCGCGTCGGTATCGTTGAAAATTCTTCTGCCCACTGCGAAAAGAAGCGCCACGGTGAGCATAAAGAAAAGATAAGGTATTATTCTTACGCCGAGTGTGTTTATGCCGAATACGGACAAACCCACCGCTATAAGTTCGACGCCGAAAGGTCCCGCCTTCTTGCTGACGAATTCGCCGTTACCGCCGAACACCGTGAGCGCGGCGTTCACCGTTTCGGCCTCGTCGGAAGTGAAATTATACTTCTTGGTCATCGAACTGTATTCTTTGAAAAGTTTCTGCTCGTCTATTATTTTATAAGCGGCGGAACCTTCGGGAAGATCTGCGGCGTCAACGTCCTCGAGGCGGTCGTCGTCGCTCCAGACGGACGCGGCGTGTACCGTTGCGGAAAGAAGTTCGCCCTCGTCGTTGGTAAATACCACTTCGTTCAGTTCGAGAACGTCGTTCGTGGAAATTTTACAATATCTGTAAAACTTGTTCATAGGAACGTCGTACCAGCCGTATTGATGCTGATCGGACGAGGAATCCACCCCTTTGCGTATCTCCGCCGTAAACTTGTTTGAAGTTAAGGACGAATCGAAATTGCCCGTGGAATTCCATTGAAACGTCAGAACGCCGTACCCGTCTTTGGTGTTGGACGCGGAGATCCTTCCGACGTGTATCCAGGCGTGGACGAGAGTTTTTCCTTCGGCGTCAACGGTTTTGAGCGAGTCGCCGTTTTCGTTCGTCGCTTTAACTTCGAGCGTTACGTAGGAAGAAAAATAAGTGCTGCCCGCGGCGCCCGGTTCGCTCTGCCAGGCAGAAACGGGCGCGTTCCTTACCGAGCCGAGCGTAAATATGCCGTTTACGATTATCGCGAGAAGCAACGCCGCCATCACAACGAACGCTCTCGATTTCTTTTTGTCTGTAAACATAGCGTACCTCGTTATATAGATTCTTTCTTATTTTACTCCAAATAAACGAAAAAGTAAATTATTTTAACGTCGTTTTTCTTAATCATTATATATTTATATTGATAGATATGAAAAAAGAGCCCCAAGCATAACGCCCGAAGCCCCTGATTCCTTCGTGAAAAACTATTAAAGTATCTCTTTGATCTTCGCGGCTTTGCCGGTAAGACCTCTTAAATAGTAGAGTTTCGCTCTCCTTACTTTGCCCTTTCTCACTACTTCGATATTCGCTACCTTGGGCGAGTGGAGCGGAAAAGTCCTCTCTACGCCGATGCCGAAAGAAATTCTTCTTACGGTAAAAGTTTCGCTGATGCCGCCGTGCCTTTTCGCTATAACGACGCCTTCGAAAGCCTGAAGCCTTTCTCTCGTACCTTCAACGACCTTGACGGACACTCTGACGGTATCGCCGACGTTGAATTGAGCAACGCCTTGTTTCAGGTTTTCCTGATCGATTGCCTCTATGATATTTTTCATCGTAACTTACCTCCGTAAATTTTTCAGCCGAACGCGGTGCAATTTATGATAAATCGACGGGAGATCCGACCGTAAAGGCGTTCGTAAACGTTATCAAACGACAGAGGAACGTCCGAAGTTACTGTAATATATTAGCACTTTTTTTCTCAATAAGCAAGTAAAAAAAAGCAAGTTTTAATTATTTTTTATCTTTTTCGTAAATTTCCGGAAAATACGAATAGAAAAAACATTCGAGTTTGCCGTTGTATATCTTTCTCTTTTTATCCGCCTTTTTGCCGAAAAGCCTTTCGAAATCGGGTACGGAAGTGAGAACGAAACGCGACCAGTCGCCGTGCGCGGAAGAAATTCTGCCGAAATCGGAGTAAAGCGATTTGATAGTGTTTCTGTCAGAAAGCCTTTCCCCGTAAGGCGGGTTGGAAATAAAAACGCCGTTTCTCTTTTTCGTGGAAAATTCGCGCATATCCCTTGTTTGAAGGTGAACGGTTTCCCCTACGCCTGCAAGGCGGGCGTGCGTCTGCGCCAATTTTACCTGCTCGCCGTCTATATCGTATCCGCAGATATACAGTCCCTCGTCGCTTTTAATTTCCGCGGCGGCGTTTTCTTTCATCTCTTTGAAAAACGAAAAGTCGAAGTTCTTCCAGAAATCGAAATCGAAACGCCTGTTTAACCCTGCGGGAACGTTCCGCGCGATAAGCGCCGCCTCTATCGGGAAAGTGCCCGAGCCGCAGAAAGTATCGACGAGCGGACGGGAAGGATTCCAGTCGGAAAGCATCAAAAGAGCCGCTGCAAGCGTTTCCTTGAGCGGCGCCTCGCCCACCAACCCGCGGTAACCGCGGCGGTGAAGCCCTTCCCCGCTCGTATCGAGCGAGAGCGTTACCTTGTTTTTACAGACCGAAACTTCCGCTTTGTACCTCGCGCCCGTTTCGGAAGGCGCGTTGCCGTATTTTGAATAAAGTTTATCGCATATGGCTTTTTTGGTTATGCTTTGACACGAGGAAACGGACATAAGTTTGCTTGAAACGCATTTGCCCGTTACGATTATCTTCGCGTCCTGCGGTAAATAATCCTGCCACTCCGCGGCGAAAACGCCTTCGTATAGGTCGTCGAAACTCTCCGCGCGGAAAGACGCTACGGTTATAAACACCCTGTTCGCCGTGCGGAGATAAAGATTGCACGTCGCCACGGTTTTCTCGTCCCCGCGAAATGATATCCTGCCGTTCTCGCAGGCAACTTCGCCGACGCCGAGTTTATAAAGTTCTCTTTTCGTGACCGCCTCTATACCGGACGCAGACGAAACGGAAATATCAAAAAGCATTTTCTATATGGTTTATATCGTCGCCCAGCACTTCTATCACGTCGAAGCGCATAGGCTCGTCGTACAGATCCCCGCCGTTCATAAATTGTTCCGCAACCAGCCTGTATTTGTTCTGTTTGCGCGGGGTGACAGCCTCTGCGGGAGAGCCGAAAGCGTTATCTTCCCTCGTTTTCACCTCGACGAAAACCCAGACTCCGCCCTTGAAGGCTATCACGTCTATTTCGCCCACGGCGGTGGAATAATTCTTCCTTATTATTTTATAGCCGTTCTTTTTAAGGTATCTTACGGCTTTGCCTTCTCCGGATCTTCCCAGAAATTTTTTATGAAAGTTCTTCTGTGTATCGGGCATGGGCCGAACTCCTTGATCGCGTCGATATGTTTTTTTGTACCGTAACCCTTGTTCGAGGCGAGGTCGTATTCGGGATATTGAAGCGCGTATTTCTTCATCATTCTGTCCCTGAAAACCTTCGCTAAAATGGAAGCCGCGCCTATCGTGTAACTTTTCATATCGCCTTTTATAATAGGCACGCAGGGAACGGAAACTTCAAGTTTTACCGCGTCTACAAGTACAACGTCCGGCTTGACTTCAAGCCCCTCGACGCATTCGACCATACATTTCTTCGTCGCCTCGAGAATGTTTATTCTGTCTATTTCCTCGTGATCGGCAAGACATATCTTATACGCTATAGCCTTCTCCGTAATTATATCGTAGAGAGCCTCGCGCTTTTTTTCGGAAAGTTTTTTGCTGTCGTCCACGCCTTCTATAATATCGTTCAGCGGCATGATGACCGCGCAACATACCACGGGACCGCACAACGGACCTCTGCCTACCTCGTCCACGCCGGCTATGTATTTACAGCCTTTTTCGGTATATTTTCTTTCGTATTCTAATTTATCTTCAGCAGTCTTTTTCATCGCGCCGTTCCGTTTCAAGGCATATCTTGCCTGCACGCCCTTTTCTGAAATCGTCGAACACGGCCCTCGCGCCGCGCTCGTAATCGTATTCGTTACCCTTGAACAAAAAACCGCGTTTTTTACAGATCTCGTCGAATATTTCAAGGGGTTCTCCGTCCGGATCAACGCCGTATTTTTCCTTTAATTCCAACGGAAAGCGATCTTTTATTTCGGATAGATAATCGAGGCATAAGGACTGCATATCGAGTATTCCGTCGTTTATGCTCCCGATGTAGGCGAGGTGCCTTGCGTAGTATTGATTTTCAAATTTCGGCGGCATAGTACCGGGTGTGTCGAGCAGTTCTATATCCTTCAGCCTTATCCATTGTTTGCCCCTCGTAACGCCCGCTTTATCGCCCGTTACCGCGCGTTTTTCACCGCAAAGGGAATTGATCACGGTAGATTTGCCCGTGTTCGGGATCCCCGCCACCATCATGCGGATAGTTGTTTTAATACCCTTTTCCGCCGCTTTGTTTATCTTGTTTTCAAAGCGGCTTACCGTTTCGGCGTAAATTGCCGCTACGTCCTTCTTGAGCGTGCCGTTCGCGGGAATTATCTTTATACCCTCTTGTGCAAAGTTGTTTTTTATTTCGGAAATCTGTTTTGCCGAAATAAGATCCGCCTTATTGAGAACGAAAACTACGGGTTTCTCTCCGAATATTTTTATCAAATTCTTATTCAGGCAGGCGAAAGGCGCGCGCGCGTCGAGAACGTATATCACCCCGTCGCAGAGTTTAACGTTCTCCTCTATCATGCGCATAGACTTCGTCATATGCCCGGGAAACCATTGTATGTTCATTTTTCCTCTCCGTTTTCAAGCAGGTCGGGCCGTAATTTTTTTGTTATTTCCATCGATCTCTCTCTCCGCCACTTGTCCACTTCGGCGTGATTGCCCGAAACGAGGACTTCCGGAACTTTAAGCCCCATAAACTCCTGCGGGCGGGTGTAGTGCGGGTATTCGAGCATGCCGTCGGAGAAGGATTCCTGACTGAGAGAATCCGAACTTATAACCCCTTCCACGTATCTCGAAATACAGTCGGTAACGACCATAGCGGGCAGTTCGCCGCCGGTCAGAACGTAGTCGCCGATGGAGAGTTCCTCGTCTATGAAAAGATCGATTATTCTTTGGTCTATCCCCTCGTAATGCCCGCACAGGAGCAGCAAACGGTCGTAAGCGAGGTATTCCGTAACCATATTTTGCCGAAAAGTTCTGCCTTTGGGCGACATATATATGCGCCTCGCCTCGTGATAGGGATCCACGCTCTTTATGCAATCGGCTACGGGTTGAGGCGTAAGGACCATTCCCGCGCCGCCGCCGAAGGGATAATCGTCAACCTTTTTATGTTTGTTGAGCGTATATTCGCGTATATCGTGAAGGTTTATCTCTATCTTTCCGCCCTTTACCGCCCTGCCGAGTATGCTCTCGTTGAGTGCGGCGAACATTTCGGGAAAAAGCGTGAGAATATCAATCTTCATAAAGCGCCACCTCTGAAAATTTATCTTTCTTCAGCGTTATTTCTCTGCCGTTTATATCGACTTTTACTATAATGCTTTTCAGAAACGGGAAAGTGACAGCCTTTCCCGAAGGAGCGGCAACTGTATAAATATCGGTGGAGCCGCGTTTTACTATATCCGTAACATGGCCTATTTCTTCACCGTTTTCAAAGCGGACGGCGCAACCTAATATATCGGCTATGAACCACCTGTCGGGAGAAACGGGAACGTCCTGCCGGTCCGCGTAAATATCCTTATCGCGGAAAACTTCCGCGGCGTTTCTGTCCGCCACGCCGCGAAGGACTATATATACTCCGTCGGCTATTCTTGCGGAAACTATTTTATATTCCGCCCCGTCGATATACACTTTTTTAAGGTCAAGAAAAATTTCGGGCGAATCCGCCAAAGGCAATACCTTCAACTCTCCCTTTATTCCCTGCGGCTTTACCGCCTTACCGATAAGAATAACGTTCATAACATTCACTCAATACGAAAAAATCCTGCAAGGGCCCTTGCAAGAAGTTTCGCGAAACGAGCCTTATTGTACTTCGGCCCTCGATTTGATCTCGATATTGTATTTCTTTTCTCCCCTCTTGGTGCCGGCTTTGACCAGCGTCCTCAAGGCTTTGGCTATTTTGCCCTGTCTTCCGATCACCTTACCCATATCGCTCTCTTCGAGAACGACGGTCACTTCGATACTGTCGTCCTTTTCTTCGACGACGTATTCGACCTTATCGGGAAACTCGGCAAACTGTTTTACTACGTATTTGATCAATTCTAACATAATAACTCCTTAAAACAGTTGACACCAAGCGATATAAGGTCAACCCTTTTTCTTCTTGGGGTTGGTTTTGGAAGGCGAAAGTTTTGCGGACTGTTCGATAACGCCCGCTTTAACGAGAAGGGATTTGACCGTTTCGGTCGGCTGAACGCCCTTCGCGAGCCAGTCTTTTGCCTTGTCAACGTCAACTACGAGTTCGGCGGGATCGGAAATCGGGTTATAGTGGCCGATCTTATCGATATATTTGCCGTCTCTTGCTTGTCTTCCGTCAACGATCACGATGCGGTAGAAAGGGCTTTTTTTGTCGCCCATTCTCGTAAGTCTCATTTTTACCATTGAAGTATCCTCCGATAACTAAAATTTATTTTATCAGAACCTGAAGTTCCTTTTGTTTTTCAACTGTTTCATCATCTGCTTGCTCTGTTCGAACTGTTTGAGCAGTTGATTTACTTCCTGAACGGTAGTGCCGCTGCCTTTGGCGATTCTTTGTTTTCTTGACGAGTTGAGTATCGCGGGATCCCGCCTTTCCTTCACGGTCATCGAATAAATTATCGCCTTGACGCGCTCTATCTTCTTCTCGTCTATCTGCGCGCCGCTCATCTTGAATTTGTTGCCCATGCCGGGTATCATACCCATTATGTCCTCGAGGCTGCCCATCTTTTTTATGGCCTCGAATTGCTCTATATAATCTTCGAGAGTGAAACTGTTTTCTTTCAGTTTCTTCTCCATTTTCTTTGCCTGATCCTCGGTTATCGCCTGCTCCGCCTTTTCTATAAGGGATAACACGTCGCCCATGCCGAGTATGCGGGAAGCCATTCTGTCGGGATAAAACGGCTCGAGATCGGTAAGTTTTTCGCCCACGCTCGAAAACTTGATGGGCTTGCCCGTAACTTCCTTTATGGAAAGGCACGCGCCGCCTCGGGTATCGCCGTCGAGTTTTGTAAGAACAACTCCCGTTACGTCGAGCCGCTTGTTAAAAGTATCTGCCACATTTACGGCGTCCTGACCGGTCATGGAATCTACGGTTAAAAGAATTTCCGCAGGATTCACCGCCGATTTTATATTCTCGAGTTCGGTCATCAACGCGTCGTCGATATGCAGTCTGCCGGCGGTGTCGATTATAGCGTAGTCAAAGCCGTAAGACTTCGCGTACTCCACTCCCTTCTTCGCTATTTCGACGGGGTTACCCTGCCCCTTTTCAAAGACCTCTACGCCCGCCTTTTCACCGACGACCTTAAGTTGATTTATAGCCGCCGGGCGGTAAACGTCGCACGCGATAAGAAGCGCCTTTTTATTCTGCTTTTTTAGGTAAAGAGCGAGTTTGCCGCAAAGCGTCGTTTTGCCCGCGCCCTGAAGCCCGCACATCATTATCACAGTCGGCGGCGCGGAAACCTCGAGTTTGGCGTTCGTGCTGCCCATAAGAGCCGTAAGTTCTTCGTTGACGATCTTAACTACTTGCTGGGCGGGGCTCAGACTTTTGAGAATATCCTGCCCGAGAGCCTTTTCGCTCACGCTGTTTATGAAACGCTTAACGACCGCTATATTGACGTCGGCCTCTAACAGAGCGATGCGCACTTCGCGCATTGCCTGCTTTATTTCATACTCGTCGAGTTTGCCGCGCTTGGTCATTTTGGCGAATATATGATTGAGTTTTTCGCTCAAACCGGAAAATACTGCCATCAATACTCCTCCAACAGATCTCTTATCTCTTTCGCCGCGTCCGAAACGGAAATTTCTCCGCTTTCCGCCTTATCCAGGATCTTTTCCGCGGCGGCGAATCTTTCGTAAAAGCCGAGGCGCGCTTCTGTATCCGAAAGCATCTCCTTTGCTTTGCGAAGTCCGTCGTTCACGCTCTGGCGGCTCACACCCTTTATCTCCGCGATCTCCCCGAGCGACAGATCGCACTCGTAATATAAATTGAAAAGATCCTTCTGGTTTTCGGTGAGCATATTTTTATACAGACCGAATAAACCTATCAATCGTAAATCTTTACTCATAAGAAAAGTGTAAAGCATTTCTGCCTTACACTTAGGTATTTTAACATAATAATATAATAATGTCAAACGTTTTTCAAAACTTTTTCAGATAATTCCGTCAACGAATTGTTCAACATCGAATTCGTCGATATCGTCGAGTTTTTCGCCCGTTCCCACGTAGACCACGGGCACTTCGAGTTCGCCGCACATCGATACGACGAAACCGCCTTTAGCCGTGCCGTCGAGTTTAGTGAGGATAATACCGTCTATACCGACGGCGTCGTTGAACGTTTCCACCTGATTGACGGCGTTCTGACCGGTAGTCGCGTCGAGAACGATAAACTTATAGAAGTTCGCTTCCGGATATTCTTTTTCCACCGTGCGGGACATTTTTTTGAGTTCTTCCATAAGGTTTGCCTTTACGTGCAACCTGCCCGCCGTATCTATAATAAGGTAATCCGCCTTTTTCGCCTTCGCGGAAGTTATCGCGTCGAACACTACGGACGAAGGATCGCTGCCTTCCGAAGATTTGACTATTTTTACGTTAGCGCGTTCAGCCCATACGGTCAGTTGATCGGACGCCGCCGCGCGGAATGTGTCTGCCGCGGCGATTATAACGGATTTTTTCCGTTCGGAAAAATAGTGCGCGAGTTTGCCTATGGTGGTTGTTTTACCCACGCCGTTTACGCCTATCACCATTATAACGGCGGGCGTTTGGATCTCAAGCGATTCCGCCCTCTCTATGGTTTCCTTCAATATCTCTTTAAGAGCCTTTACAACGCCTTCGTTTTCCGTTATCCTGTCCTTCTTTACCCTGTCGCGTAGATCTTCGACTATATCCATTGAAGTCCTTACGCTTATATCGGAAGAAATAAGAACTTCTTCCAACTCCTCGTAAAACTCCTCGTCTATCTTACCGCGCGAAAACAAGGCGGAAAACTTCTCGGAAATTTTATCTTTGGTCTTTTTTAACGCCGAAAATATTTTGCCGAAAAAACCCATATTTTTAAGTTACCTCTTTCAGTTTATTGCCTCGTTGGCAACGTCCGCGAGTTCTACGGAAACGATGCTCGAAACGCCCTTTTCCTGCATGGTTACGCCGAAGAGCGCGTCTGCAAGTTCCATGGTGACCTTCTTGTGGGTTATCACGATGAATTGAGTATCCGCGGAGAAGTTTTTAAGATACCTTGCGAATCTTTCAACGTTAGCCTCGTCGAGCGCGGCCTCTATCTCGTCGAGCACGCAGAACGGCATCGGGCAAAGGCGGAGTATAGCGAACAGGATCGCTATCGCGGTGAGAGCCATTTCGCCGCCGGACAAAAGCGAAATTTTCTGCAATTTCTTTCCCGGCGGTTCCGCCACTATTTCAACGCCTGCGTCCAGCGGATCGTCGCAACCTTCGTAATCGAGCAGAAGGTCCGCGCTGCCTCCGCCGAAAAGTTCCTTGAATATCTTGCGGAAGTTTGCCCTTATAACTTCAAACCCGCCGTTGAACTTCTCGGTCATCTCGTCGGTGAGCGCTTGAATACCCTTGCGCAGGTCGTCCGCTCCCTTTTCGAGGTCCTGCTTTTGCAAAATGTTGTCCTGATAAATGGAGTTTATCGCCTCGTAATCTTCTATCGCGTTGTTGTTTATCGGCCCGAGCCCGCGTATCTTACGCTTTATCTTCTCTATTTCGGAGGCGGAAGTTTTAATGTCGTACCCCTCTATTTTCAGTTCGAGGCAATCTTCGTATGTAAGATTGTAATCTTCCATCAATTTTTCCGCCGAATAGCGAAGGTCGGTATCGACTTTTTCAAGGTTGTATTCCTCTTTTATTTTGTCCGCGGAAAGTTGAGATATTTCGGTATTGAGCATAGCGCGCATATTGTTGGCGCGCTCGATATTGCGCTGAAGTTGTTCCTTCTTCGCTTCCGCTTTGGCAAGTTTTTCACGCAGGGCGCCGACAACTTGCTGTTCCTCGCTGGAGAGAACAATCTGCTCCATATCCGCCTTGAGTTTTTTGATTATATCGGTGTTGGCGGAAATGGTCGCGTCGTTTTCGCGTATGGAGTTTCTCAAAGCGGTTATCTCGTCGGTAAGCCTCGATATTTCCGCGGAGTTAGCGGTCAGTTCGGACTTAAGAGTGGCGAGCCTCGTCTGGCAGGAAGTGTTTTCTTCGATGAGTTTATCTCTCTCTTTCTTTAGTTCCTCGTTATTGACGTTGCTTATCCTTGCGGAAGATTCGTTCTTTCTCCTCTCCGCGCGGAGCATATTGTCCTCGGCAAAAGTGGTCTGCCTCTTTATCTCGTCAAGACGGGTGTTTATTTCCTTGAGCGCGTCCCTGTAAGCATCTATCTCTTTTTCCGTTTCGGCTATCGCGCTCTCGCATTGAGTGAGTTTTTCCTTGAGAACGCCGAGCGCCTGCTTTTTCTCGTTGAGATCGGCGTTCATCGCCGCGAGGTCCGCATTCAGTCCGGCGAGCGTCTTTTCGTACTGCGCCTTGCGTTTATTCGCCGCGTCGTACTCGACTTTATATGCCTCGAGGTCTTTCCTTATTGCCTCTACTTTGCCGTCGATAGAGAGCAGATTTGAAGAATTCTGCTTTCTGGAACCGCCGGTCATAGTGCCTTGCGGAGATAAAACGTCCCCGTCGAGCGTGACTATCTTGAAGGCGAAACGGTATTTTTTCGCTATGGTTTTGGCGTTGTCGAGCGTGTCGCAAACGAGCGTGTTGCCGAGAAGATAGCGGATTATCGGTTCGTAATAAGGATCGTATTTCACGAGTTTGGCAGCCATGCCGAGGGCGCCTTTATCTTTCAGCGCGCTTAAAGTTTCCGCAGAATCCGGTCTGTACTTTACTGCTGAAACGGGAAGGAAAGTTGCCCTGCCCCAACCGTTTTTCTTCAGATATTCGATAAGATAGGCGGCGTCGTCCTCATTGGCGGTGACGATAAATTGTATCGCGTTGCCCATCGCTATCTCTATAGCAACTTCGTACTGCCTTTCGGTATGCACTATAGACGCTACCACGTTCTTTATGCGTTTACCGACTTCTTTGTTTTCTTTGGATTCGCCCATCAATCTGCGGACCGCTTCCTGATAGCCTTCGAACGAATCCTTCAATCCTCTGTAGAAGCGTTCGTTCGCCTCGAGCGTGGTTATCGAATTGTTGTATTTTGATAATTTATTGTTTATATCGAAAAGTTTTTCGTTCGTTACTCTCACGCCGTTGGCGCTCGCCTCTATCTCGTCGTTAAGCGAACTTATCGCCTTGTTGACAGAAGAGATAGATTCCGTAAGAACGAGTTTTTCGTTATTGTGCTGCGTGAGTTTGTTTTTGAGTTCTTCCACCTTGTCAAGAGTTTCCTTCTGGTGAGTGGAAATTACCGATTGCTCCGCCTCGAGAGAACTTAAACTCGATTTTATATCGGTAAGGCTCTGCAAAGAAGCGATGACCTGATTCGTATCGTCCTTCGCCTCGCTTTCCTTCTCGTTTATTTCAGTCATTAAAGTGACGAGTTTTTCGCCGAGCCTGTTCACCCTGTCGGTGAGCGCTTCCTTTTCGTTTTCCGCCTTGAGAGCGAAACTCTTCTTTTCGGCAAGACCGGAAGAAAGTTCGTTTATCTTATTTTGATTTTCGTTGTTCTGGTTTTTCAGCCGGTCTATCTCCCCGCTGAAAAATTCCACCTTTTGCCCGGTAAGTTTAACGTTGCCTTTCTGCGTTTCGAGGCCGACCGTCTTTTCAAGAATCTCGTCGTTGAGCGACTTGATTATCTCGTCGGACTTGCCTACGGAATCCATACTGTCTGCATAAAGTTTCTCCGCCGCGGCATAGTCGGCGTTCTTCACTTCAAGGTCCTCGGTAATGCCCTGTAGCCTCGTTTGAATGGCGCTCTTTTCCCCTGCGGCGTTTTCCACCTTATACAGATACGAATTGACCTCGTGCTTTTTCAGTTCCTCCGCATAAGCGTTGTAAGTGCGGGCGGTTTCCGCCTGCCTCGAAAGCGGGGCAAGTTGCCTTTCGAGGTCCATACACATATCGGAAAAGCGCGTTATATTATCCTGCGTTTTCTGAAGTTTGCGTTCCGTTTCCTGCCGTTGCGCCTTCGTTTTGGCGATACCCACCGCCTCCTCGAAAATGGCGCGCCTGTCCTCCGGCTTGGAAGAAAGTATCTCCGTTACCTTGTTCTGCCCTATGATGGTATAGCCCTCTTTGCTCAACCCGCATTCGTGCAGAAGATTTACGATGTCCTTTAACCTGCGAGGTTTTTTGTTTATGTAGTATTCGCTCTCGCCGCTGCGGTAAAGTTTACGCGTCAATATAACTTCCGTATATTCTTCGCTTTTGAAAATTCCCGTGGAATTATCGAAGAACAGCGAAACTTCGCAGTAAGACAGGGACTTCCTGCTCTGCGTGCCGTTGAATATAACGTCCTGCATGCTCGAACCGCGAAGAGTTTTCGGCGATTGTTCGCCAAGCACCCAACGAACGGCGTCGGCAACGTTTGATTTGCCGCACCCGTTAGGCCCCACTATACCCGTGATGCCGTGGTCGAAACGTATTTCGGTTTTGTTTGCGAACGACTTGAAACCTATGATTTCGATTTTGGTAAAATTCAATTAAGTTTACCCCTTTGATTTAATAACTTCTTCATTGCGACGGAAGCCGCTTTCTGTTCCGCCTGTTTTTTGCTCGGGCCTACGTCCGAAGCGATCAGTTTGCCGTTTAACTTTACGCCGCAAGTGAAAGACGGCGAGTGATCCGGCCCCTCTTTTTTAATAAGCACGTATTCTATCTTGCCCGCTTTTATGGATTGAACGTATTCCTGCAAACGGCTTTTACCGTCCGCGGGCGAATACTTCTTTCCCTCTTTGACGAGCGGGGCGAGCAATTTATCGCATATAAATTTCTTCGCCTTATCAAAGCCCCCGTCGAGATATATCCCCGCGACGACCGCCTCGAAAAGATCCGCGCACATATTCAGTTTAACGGGCTTGTCCGCCTCGCCCGCGCCGACGAGAAGGAATTTATCGAGCCCCATGTTTTTAACGGTGTAACCGAGCGGTGTTGCCGAAACGAGTTCCGCCCGCTTTTTCGTAAGACTGCCTTCGTTTCCGGAAACGTTCCTGTAAAGAAAATCCGCCACAACGAAGTTCAGTATGGAATCACCGAGATATTCGAGTTTTTCGTTGCTTTCCGCACCGTGTTCGTTTGCGTAAGAAGTGTGCGTAAAGCAAGTGCGCAAAAGCACTTTATCGCTAAAGGAATAGCCTATTATCTCCTCGCATTCGTGCGCGTAAAAAAGCATAAAACTATTCCGCCTTTACAAGATTTTCGAAATCGACCGAGGCGAGCGAAGTTCTTATCCTCTCAACAAGGTCGCCTTCCGCCGCGGCCTTCGCCTGCAAAAGAGTTTTTTTTACGGTCTTTTCTGTCGCCGCGCCGTGAGCCTTGAAAATAAGCCCTTCCACGCCGAGGAAAACCGCCCCGCCGTTGGAATTATAATCGAGTTTTTTCATAAGCCCTTTAAGCACGGGTTTCAGAAGCCAGGCGCCGATCTTCGCGCGCAGCGAAGTTTTTACGCCGCGCATTATAAGGTTCATCATACTTACGGACATACCTTCCATACTTTTAAGGCAAACGTTTCCGCTGAAACCGTCGCTGACGATAACGTCGTACTTGCCGGAAAGAACGTCCCTCGCTTCCATATTGCCCACGAAGTTTATCCCTTCAACGCTCTTGAGCGCGCCGAAAACTTCCTGCGTGAGCATATTCCCCTTGTGGTCCTCCGTCCCGTTGGACAGAATCGCCACGCGCGGGCGTTCGATGCCGAACATCGCATTCATATAATTAGAGCCCATCACCGCGAAGTGAACGAGGTTTATCGGCTTGCAGTCGGCATTGGCGCCGCAATCTATAAGCATCACGTTTCCGTCGGATACGGTAGGCAGAACGGGCGCGAGCGCCGGGCGGGAAACGCCCTTTATCCTCCCGACTTTGAGGGTTGCGCCCGTAAGCACCGCTCCGGTACTTCCCGCCGAAACGAAAGCCTTGCAATCGGGATCTTCCTTAAGGTATTTAAGACCGACCACGAGAGAGGAATCCGCCTTTTTCCTTATGGCAACGGTCGGTGATTCTTCGTTGGTTATCACTTCGGAACAGTCCGCCACCTCGATGCGCGAACGTATATCCCCGCAATCGGCGGCGTCTATTATTTTATTTATCGTTTCGGCTTTACCCGTAAGAACGAGGGAAAACCCGTCGGATTCTTTAAGCGCGGCTATCCCGCCGCGGACCGTCGCTTCGGGCGCGTTGTCGCCGCCGAATGCGTCTAAAACTATTTTAAGCATAATTCATCAATATTCGAGGTTGGAAACAGTCCTCGGGAAAGGTATCACGTCGCGAATGTTGGTTATGCCGGTAAGGTACATTATCATCCTTTCGAAGCCGAGGCCGAAACCGGAGTGCGTAACGCTGCCGTATTTACGAAGGTTAAGATACCACCAGTAATCCTCTTTCTTCATCTTCAGTTCGTCCATCCTCTTTTCGAGAAGTTCGAGGTCGTCTTCCCTCTGACTGCCGCCGATAAGTTCGCCTATTCCCGGCACGAGAAGGTCCGCCGCGGCAACGGTTTTGCCGTCCGCGTTGAGTTTCATATAGAACGCCTTGATCTCCTTCGGGTAATCGGTGAGGAACACAGGCTTTTTATAGACCGTTTCCGTAAGATACCGTTCGTGTTCGCTCTGAAGGTCGCACCCCCAGAATACGGGAAATTCAAAACGGTCTTTTATCGGTTCGAGGATATTTATCGCCTCGGTATAAGTAAGGCGGACGAATTCGTTATCTACAACGTTATGCAATCTGTCGAGAAGTGCCTTGTCCTTATCGACGAAGTTGTTGAGGAATTCGAGTTCTTCTTTGCAATGTTCGAGAACGTAGTTTATCACGTATTTGACCATAGCCTCGGCAACGTCCATATCGTCGGAAAGGTCAGCGAAAGCCATTTCCGGCTCTATCATCCAGAATTCCGCGGCGTGCCTCGGCGTGTTGGAACGTTCCGCCCTGAAGGTAGGTCCGAAGGTATAGACGTTGGAGAACGCCATAGCGTAAGTTTCCACGTTGAGTTGACCGGAAACGGTGAGCGCGGCGGTCTTTTCGAAAAAGTCCTTACCGTAATCAACTTTACCGCTCTCGGCTACCTTGTTGAGGTCGAGCGTGGTTACCTGGAACATAGCGCCCGCGCCCTCGCAGTCGCTGCCCGTTATAAGCGGGGTGTGAACGTAAACGAACCCGCGTTCGTTAAAGAAACTGTGAATGGCGTAAGCCGCCTCGCTGCGTATTCTGAAAACGGCGCTGAAAGTATTCGTCCTCGGGCGGAGATAGGCTATCTCGCGAAGGTATTCCAGCGAGTGCCTCTTTTTCTGAAGGGGATAATCGGGAGAAGAAGTTCCTTCCACCTTTATTTCCGTCGCCTTTATCTCGAAGGGCTGTTTCATTTCCGGCGTGGCGACCACTACGCCCGTAACTATAAGCGACGCGCCTACGTTCTGCCTCGCTATTTCGTCGTAATTATCTATCTGCTCTCTCTCGAAAACTATCTGGCTGTTCTTAAAGAAACTTCCGTCGTTGAGTTCTATGAACCCGAACGCCTTGGAATCTCTTATCGTCCTCGCCCAACCGGCAACCGTAACCGTCTTGCCGGAATACGCGTCAATATCGGTATATATCTTTTTGATCTCGGTACGCTTCATGATACAAACTCCGTGTAATATTTAAGAATCTTTTATATTATATCATATTAAAGCGATTTTTCAAACTTTTTTCAACCGACTTACGATTATTTTTATTATTTTTTAACAAAAACGGCGGG
>JAFTDZ010000081.1 GCA_017453885.1 Clostridia bacterium | reverse complement strand
CGTTTCCCTTTTTGCAGCCCGTGAATGCGAAGGCGGCGAGTACCGCGGCCGCAAGGAGCAGGCAAAGAAGTTTTACTCTTGTTTTCATAAATGATTTCCTTATTTTATTTGACTGCGTTATATCGTTTAAGATATTCGCGTCCGAATTTAAGTTTGATTTTTCAAAAAGTCCCCTTTTTCTCACAAAAACGACATTAAAAGTATTATAGCGAGGGAGTAATAAACGCACACGGCCACCATATCGTTCACGGTGGTTATAAGCGGGCCGGAAGCGACCGCGGGGTCTATTTTCATCTTTTTGAACAGCATCGGTATGACCGTTCCCGTGAAGGACGACATTACCATCGCCGCTATCATCGCTACCGAAATGCACGTTGCCGCAAGCCACGGCGTAGAAGTGCTGCCCGCCACCGTAAGATATATCGCCGAAGCCACGAACGCGAGCGCGCCCACTATCAGGCCGTTCATAAGACCGACGCGTATCTCCTTAAAAAGTAGTTTCCACGCGGTTTTACGGTCTATATCTCCGCCGGAAATAACCCTTATGGTTACCGCAAGCGACTGCGTGCCCACGTTGCCCGCCATATCGAGTATCATCGACTGGAAGAAAACGAGGTAAGCGAGGGTATCTATGACCCTGTCGAAAACGCCAACCACGGTGGATACGCCGAGCGCCAGAAACAATAGCACCATAAGCCAGGGCAGGCGCTTTTTTACGGATTTGAAAACGGGTTCTTCAAGGTCCTCTTCCTCGGACAGACCCGCGAGTTTAGCGTAGTCCTCGCCGAGTTCTTCATCTACCACTTCAACGATGTCCGAACTGGTTATTACGCCTATTATCTTGTTGTCGTTATCGAGTACCGGAATGGAGTCTTCGGAATATTCCTTCAACTCCTCGATGCAGCCTTCCACGCTCTCAGTTGCGTAAACGTACGGGTAAGAAACCGTAATTATATCGTCGAGCGCCTGCGTGGAACGGGCGATCACGAGGTCGCGCAGGTCGATAGCGCCGCAGAACGCCTCGTTCTCGTCCACCACGTATATGGTGGAAATGTTATCGTTTTCCGCAGCCTGATCGATAACGCTCTTCATCGCCTGCTTTACCGAGAAGGACTTCGACACCACGATGAAGTTCGTGGTCATTCGGCTACCGACCATATCGTCGTCGTAGGAAGTTATCATCTGGATATCTTCCACGGCCTCGTCGTCCATAAGGTCGATTATCTCGCGGCGGGTATCGTCCTCGAGTTCGTCGAGAACGTCAACCGCGTCGTCCGCGTCCATATTCTCGATTATGTCGGCGGCCTTTTCCGCGTCGAGTTCGGCTATGTAATCCTCAACGTTGTCGAGATAACTGAATATATCGGATATTTCGTCGTCGGAAAGCACGCGGTAAAGTTTGCGCCTGTCGGCTTCGGTCAGAAGCCCGAATACCGAGGCGATGTCGTTATCGTGGTAATCGGCGAGTTTTTCGCGTATTTCTTCGGGGGAAAGGTCGCTCTGGATGATGCCGAGCAACTCTTCCTCGTAATCCCTTTTGGGAGGCACGACTACTTCAGGTTCCGCTTTTTCGGTTTCTTCGGTTTCAAGATCTTTATTCTCGTCCATGTCGGCCTCCTTTAATTATTTTTCTTTTTAACAGTATATTCTATAGAACAAAATTTGTCAATCGCAAACAGCGGAAAAAAGAAATTTATTTTTCCAGAAGAAGTAAATCGTTCACGCTTTTTAGCGTAACGCCCGCCTTGACGAGAGCGTAGTAAGAGAGCAGTTTTATAGCCTTCCGCTCTATCATCAATGGAAAATCGAAAGAGGTTATATCGTCAAACGACGCGCCGTCCGCCGCGGAAAGAAGGGAAAGCGTTGCGGGGTTTATTTCCACATCCGCCCCTTCGCGGCAGTCCTCACACACCGCGCCGCCCGCGTCAAAATCGAAAAAAGCGCGGTTTATCACGCTTTTACGGCACTTTATGCAGTAGTGAACGGAAAGTTCGTAACCGGAAAGCGAAAGCGCCTCTATAAGAAATTTTACAAGCAAAGCGCGCGGAGAAGCCGAGGAATAGCACAGCGCGCGCAAAAACGATAAAAGAAGAAGGAACGCTTCCTCGCTCTCCATCTCCTCCTGCACGAAGGCGTTGACGTATTCCAGCGCTACCGCGCCCGCGTAAAACCTGACGATATCTTCCCGTATCGGGTAAAAACTTTCGATTATGTCCGCCGAAACTACCGAACGCCTGTCGCCCTTTTTGCTTAAAACGTATTCGCAAAAGCAAAAGGGCTGCGCGGCGAATTTAAGTTTGGCGTTAGCCTTTTTCACCCCGCGTATGGCGGCGGAAACCACGCCGTTTTCAAGGGAAAACAGCGTGAGTATCTTGTCGTTATCCTTGTAATCGACAGCGCGTAAAACTACCGCCTTCAACTTTTCTTCCATGGCGTTTTTGTGCGAAAAAGGCCGTTATTTCAATTTTTTATAGAGAAGATAATAAGAGAGATTGCCGGTTTTTTCAAACATTTCCCACGCGGCCTCCGCGGGATCGACGCCCTCTCTCGCCCTCTTGTTTTCGTCTTTCATAATACCCTCCGTCAGCAGTATCCGCAAACGGAGCGTATTTATTCGCGAGAGAATATCAGATCACCCAGTTGCCGTTGCGGAAGATCTCTATCTCGCGCCCGTCCTCTGTTGCGGCAACGATGGAAAGGTCCTTCGTTCCGACCATAAAATCGACGTGTTCGAGAGAGTTGTTGAGCCCCGCGGCGGAAAGTTCTTCATCACTCATATCCTCGCCGCCCTTAAGGCAGGTGGGAAACGCGCGGCCGAGGGCGAAGTGGCAACTCGCGTTCTCGTCGAAAAGCGTTTCGTAAAAGAGCGTTTTAAGGTTCTGTATGGGTGAATCGTAACCGATAAGGGCTATCTCGCCGAGGCGGTGAGAGCCTTCGTCCGTTTCTATTATCTCCTTCAGAGTGTCGTAACCTTTTTCCGCCTTGAAATCCACAACGCGGCCTTTTTCAAAGGTTAAAGAGAAGTTTTCTATTATAACTCCGTTCCTCACGAGGGGCAGAGCGGCAACGAGCGTGCCTTCCGCCGTGTTTTTATCGGGAGAGGAAAACACCTCTTCGGTGGGCAGGTTGGCGGTGAAATCGACGCCGCCGCGGCTCTTTTCCACAGCGCCCGTGAATATATAGCCCTTCGGCATGCCTATTCTGAAATCGGTGCCGATGGAATTTTTATAACGGAATGATTTTATATTCGCCTCGTTCAAGAATTTGCTTCTGCGGGCAAGGTTTTCCTGATGCTTTTTCCATTCGCCGAGGTAATCTTCCTTATCGAGGCGGAGAGTTTTATGGAAAAACTCCCATTGCTTTTCCACCGCTTTATCCTCTGGAAGATCGGGGAACATTTTTTTTGCCCAGCATTCGTTGGGGTACGCCGCAAGGCACCAGCGCGTGGCGTTGATATTGGTAGAATCTCTGAAACGTTTTAGAGCGAGCCGCACCGCCTTGTTGCGAGCGCCGACCTTTTTCGCGTCAACGTCCTTCAGAATGCCCGGTATATCCGACAATAACGCGATATACACGCCTTCGTTATCAAGAATGTAATCCCTCGAGGCGACCACGTGCGCCGGCACTTCGTTGAGAGATTCTTCGCTCTCGTAAACGTAGGCGAGTTTGCCGAGTTTTTCGTCGTTCCACATGACCATAACTTTGCGCGCGCCGCATTTATAGGCGGCTTCCGCAATCGCCTCGGTGAGGTCGGCCGCCATAACGGGCGAGGATATCGCCACAAGTTCGCCTTTCTGCAGGTTCACCCCCTGCTTTACGATAAGTTCAGCATACTGTTTTAGTTTTCTGTCCATAATTGTATCTCCGTTAAAATTTTTTGTCTGAATATAGCGATAATGCGTGTTTTACGGGGTTTTTATATCAAAACCGTTCAAGCACTCACCTATCGCGCGGTAGCCTTCGGAAAGATCGCGCCTGCCGAGATAGCGTGGCGTTTCGCCCGTGAAGAACTTCACCCACACGCAAGCGGCGGCAAATCTGCCGTAGTTCAGGCTTAAATGAAATCCGTCCCGACAGAGGCTCAACCCGCCGTTTTCGACGGAAAAAAAGTCCGTTTCCCGCAGGCGGGCGATGAAATCTCCCACGGGGATAATGCGCAAATTCTCTCTTGCCGCCGCCTCGTCCGTTACCGATTTGATTCTGTCCCACATAATTCGGCGGTCGCAACCGTAGGACGGGAACGAGGGATGATCGCTGCCCGTTTCGTATGCCCAGGTGCGGTGAAAAACGATTTCCGCGTCGGTATATTGCCGTATGCGGGAAATAAGATAATTAAGATACGGGTAGTAGGATTCTTTTATTCCCGAAAGGCCGCTCGCCTGCTGAACGGTAACAAAATCCCACTTTTCAGATAAAAGCGCGTCCTTAAGCGTTATTCCGCAAGTTGAGATCCGCTCGCCGCCGTGTTGGTATTCGTAACGTTCGCCTTCGTCCGCCATTTTACAATGCCTTTCAAGGCTGCACCCGCCTACGTACAGATTCCTGACGGATATTCCGTCCGAAAGAAATTCGGCAAGCGCCGTGGCGTCCTGCGAAAAACTGTTGCCCACTGCGAGTATTTTTATCATAAAATCCCCTTTATCTCACGTTTTCCACATTTCTTTTGTAGTGGAACATATATTGCTGGAAGAAGCCCGCCGCCTCGCCGTAAGCGCCGGTAAAGTATTCGGCTATCTTGTTTCTGTCGGTCAGCGTTCCGCCGAAATCCTCTCGGTAGATCTTCTCCATCCAGGTATCCACGGGAAAACTGTCGCTGCGGTTGAAACCGAATAGCGCGACGCAATCCGCCACCTTCGGCCCGACGCCTTTCAGTTTGATAAGTTCCTTTTTGAGTTCCGGCGTGGGAAGTTTTGCCGCCTCGTCCAGATCGAAGCCGTTAAGGAGCGCGTCCGCCACGGCGGGGAAGTATTCCGCCCTGTAACCAAGCCCTATGCCGCGGTAGAAATCCGCCTGTTTTTGCGCGATTCGGGCGGCTTTCGGGAAGGAATGATAGATTTTACCGTCAAACGTCCGCTCCTCGCCCAACTCCGCGCAGAGCCTTTCTATAATACCCTTTATCCTCGGAATATTGTTGTTCTGCGAAACCACGAAAGAAAAGAGTACTTCTTCCCTGTTCTGCCGCAGTATCCTTATGCCCTTGCCGCACTCCGCCGCCGCGGAAAGAAACCGGTTACCCGCGTCCTTCGCGGAAGATACTATGGCGGAGTAATCTTTATCCGCGTCGAAATAATTTTCAAAATAATCGGCGTCGTCACTGCAAACTTCGGTGACCGCTCCGTTAGTTTTCAAAAAGCACGCCTTATCCGCCGAAAACACGATGAACCCGCCGCCCGACGGGTAAAAGCGGAACAGTTGCCCGCAACCGAGCGTATCTTCCGCGGAAAAATACTCGCTGTCGTAAACCCTTTTTTCCATACCGTTATTATATAATAATCGGGCAAATCTGTCAACGCTATGCGGAAAAAATTTGACAGAAAATAACATAAGTTATATAATTGAATATACGAACGACGATTTACGAACGGGAGAATAATTATGAAGATCGATATTGAAAAATACAAAAAATATTACTTCGATACGGTTTGCGAACTGCTTTCCACGCCCAGCCCCAGCGGCTACTACGAAAAGATAATGAAAGTGGTGAAGCGTTATGCCGACGAACTCGGCGCGGCTTTCGAGATGACGAGGAAGGGTTGCGCCATCCTTTCGGTAAAGGGTAAAGATCACGGCCGCACGCTCGGTCTGTCCGCCCATTGCGACACGCTCGGCGCGATGGTGCGCGGCATCACAGCCGGCGGCGAACTTTCCTTTACCAAAGTCGGCGGGCCGCAACTACCCACGCTCGACGGGGAATATTGCACCATACTCACGCGGACGGGCAAGACCTACACGGGAACTTTTTTGAGCAAGAGCCCTTCTTCCCACGTCTATCCGGACGCCGCCGCCCGACCGAGGGACGAAACGAATATGTACGTTCGCATAGACGAGTGCGTGAAATCGGCTAAAGACGTGCGCGCCCTCGGCATAGAGAGCGGAGATTATATCTGCATAGATCCGAAAACCACGGTTACCGAAAGCGGCTTTCTGAAATCCCGCTTCATAGACGACAAGGCTTCCGTCGCCTGCCTTCTCACCGTTCTTAAAATAATGAAGGAAGAGCATATCACCCCCGCGTACGACGTAAAGATGCTTATAACGATGTATGAAGAAGTGGGGCACGGCGCGGCTTACGTTCCGGAAGGTCTGCACACCATGCTCGCGGTGGATATGGGTTGTATCGGCAGCGACTTAAATTGCACCGAGTACGACGTTTCCATCTGCGCGAAAGACGGCCACGGCCCGTACGATTACGCGCTGACCACTTCGCTTATAGAACTTGCGAAATCAAACAAACTCGATTACGCCGTTGATATTTACCCCTTTTACGGAAGCGACGTAGGCGCTATGTGGGCGGCGGGATACGACGTTCCCGGGGCGCTTATAGGCACAGGCGTTCACGCCTCTCACGGAATGGAGAGAACGCATTTCAACGGGATAAAGAACACCATCTCGCTTATCGCGCTGTATCTCGGAATGTGAAAAACGGAATTTAATCGACAAAAATCAATCAAATAAGAAAAATTTCACCCTATAAATAAAAATAATTAAAAAATATAAAAAAATTTACTCAAAATCCCTTGAAAAATATTTTATTTATGGTATAATGAAATAGAAGTACGGATATTATCCGAATAAAAAACACGGAGGTCACTATGAACAAAAGTGAATTCGTTCGCGCCTATGCGGACAAGTTGGGTGTAACCATCAAAGAAGCCGAGGCTAACTTCGCCGCTTTCAAAGAAACGCTTACGGACGTTTTATCCACCGGTGAATACGTGCATATTTCAGGCTTCGCTACTTTCGAACTCAAGGATAAGGACGCGCGTAACGGCATCAACCCCAAGACGGGCGACAAGGTTGCGATACCCGCCTGCAAAACTCCCGTTGCGAAATTCAGCAAGAGTTACAAAGAAATTTTCAATAAGTGATCGGCAAACGAACGTATAGCGGCCGAAAATAAAAGGCCGCTTATTTTCGTGAAAAAAATTGCGGAACGGAAAACTTCCGCTCCGCATGAAAATCAACTTTCGAGATCGAGAAGAACCGAACCCTGCTTTGCTTTGCATAGCGGACATTCTTCCCACGCCTCGTTTGCGGTGGCTTCGTAGCCGCAGTCGCCGCACTTCCACTTGACGGGTTGCTCTCTTTTGTAGAGCGAGCCGTTTTTTAATTGTTCGTAAATTTGTTCGAACTGCATTTTGTGGCAGGTTTCGACCTGAATGATATTATCGTACAGTTCGGCTATTTCCTCAAAGCCTTCTTCCCTCGCCACTCTCGCAAATTCGGGGTAAACGATCTCCGCCTCTCTCCTCTCGTCTTCCGCGGCGATGCGGAAGTTGTCGGTCAGATCCCACTTCTCCTTGAACGGGTAACCGGCGTTTATCTCCACGTTGGTTATTTCCCTATCCTTCGCCTGCTGCATAAAAGTGTAGAACATACGCGCGTGGTTGAACTCGTTATAAACTATTTTGTCCACCACTTCGGCAAGGGCTTTATAGCCGTTGTAACGCGCGCCGTATTCGATGAATTCGTACCTCACGCGCGCCTGACATTCCCCCGCGAACGACTTCGCGAGGTTGTTGAAAGTTTTGCTTTTTGTGAATTCCATTTTCTTCGCCTCCTTCAAATATTATATCTGAAAAAAGGCTGTTTATGCGTGTTTCAGGCGGCTTTTTGAAAAAATAAAATTTACGGCGTATGGGAAAAAACGGAGACAGGCGCCGTGTTACAGGAAAATTTCAAGTATCTCCTTCGCTCTTTCGAGAAAGGCGTAAGGAACGTAAACCCGATAGTTTTCGAGTTTCAATGCGAGTGCCGTCCGCACGCCCGTTCCGCGCGGAAGCAGGGCGCAGGGAATGTTTTCCTTGTCGAAAACGCTCTTGAGCATCTCGCCGAAGGTAGTGCCGCACTCCACGAGGAAACAAAAGTCCTCCCCGCGGACTTCGCGCAAGTCGCCGTCGCCGCAGTCGCGGCAGAAATCGTACTCGCTGACCTTGTTACAATTTTCACAATAATACATAAAGACACCCCCTTTATTTTGAAAAACGGCAGGATCGAATACAATCCTGCCGCGTTATTTCGGTATCAAAAGTTGCCTTTATCACGCAAAATCAATAGTTTTCTTTACGAACCTCAAAGTACGATTGCGGGTGGTTGCACACCGGGCAGACTTCCGGAGCGGAAGTACCTACCACAATGTGACCGCAGTTGCGGCATTCCCACACCTTTACTTCGCTCTTTTCGAAAACCTGCTTCGTTTCGATATTGTTGAGCAGGGCGCGGTACCTTTCCTCGTGCGCCTTTTCGATGGCGGCAACTCCGCGGAATTTGGCGGCGAGTTCGGGGAAGCCTTCAGCCTCGGCGTCCTTCGCGAAAGTTTCGTACATATCCGTCCATTCGTGGTTTTCGCCCTCTGCCGCGGCGAGAAGATTTTCGGTCGTCTTTCCTATGCCGCCGAGTTCCTTGAACCACATTTTTGCGTGTTCCTTTTCGTTATCGGCGGTTTTTAAGAAAATTTCAGAGATCTGTTCATAACCTTCCTTCTTCGCTACCGAAGCGAAATAGGTATATTTGTTGCGCGCCTGAGATTCGCCCGCGAAAGCCGCCTGAAGATTTTCCCAAGTTCTCGTACCCTCGTATTTATTCGCCTTTTCTGCAGTTTCTTTAACGGAAACGAGTTCGAGTTTATCTCCCTTGACTTTGCATCTGGGGCAAACCGCTTCAACGCCTTCGGCAACCTCGAATATCTCTCCGCATACAAGGCATTTGTAAGTGTAAACTTTTGACATATTTTTACCTCCGTAAAACTTTTATTCGATTATATTATACCAAACGCTGAAAATTTGTCAAGTCGTTTTAACAAACAGGTTATCAACGCTTGCAAATTTTCGCAAAATATTGTAATATTGAATCAAAAAGGAGTTTACTATATGGAAAAATATGCGTGGTCCGCCGTTATAAAGGACGGCAAGAAGGAAGAATATATAAGAAGGCACAACGAGATCTGGCCGGAACTCGTAAAGGTGCTGAAAGACGCCGGCATCTGCAATTACACCATTTGGACTGACGGCAACACCCTTTTCGGCTATTACGAATGCGCGAAGGGCGCAGACTACGCCGCGCGCGTTCAGGCGAACAGCCCCGTAGTGGATAAGTGGAACGAGTATATGAAAGACGTTATGGATATGCCGCTCGATAAAGAGACGGGCGCGCAACCGAAACTTGTAAAAGTTTTCTCTCTCGACTGATTAAAAACGTTAAAGCGCCGCGGCTTCCGTAAAAGAAACCGCGGCGCGTTTTGTATCGGTTATTATTCTTCCGACGGAAAATCCCTGCCGAGAGTTTTAGCGTATTCTTTGGAAAACGCCGCAGATGAAATTCCGTTTTTGCCCGCCCTCTTTATTTCGTAGAGCAGTTGATCCGCCTGCCTTAACATATAGCGCAGGTCGTTCGGCCCGACCACTTTTCCGTAAACACAACCGGCGGAAAACTTCGCGGGGATATGGTCGCCGTCGAGCAATATACTGTCCGCCGCCTTCTGTAGCCGCGCGGCTTTTTCTTCGAATTCTTCCGACGTTAGCCCTTCGGCTATTATCAGAAATTCGTCCCCTCCGTAACGGTAGCAACTGCCCTCGCCGAATATTTCTTTGATGACGACGCCGAAACTTTTAAGAACGTAATCGCCCGCGGTGTGGCTGTAGTTGTCGTTTATCTGCTTGAAATCATCTATATCGAGCATAACGATACGGATATCGGAATTGCGGAATTTATCGAAATCGTTTCTGAAAGCGAGGCGGTTTTGGGTAGTGGTCAAAGGATCGGTCACCGAAGCGAGTTCCAACTTCTCGTTGTCGCGAAGCAACAGTTCGTTCGTTTCGCGCAGTTTTTTAACGTAAAGGCTTTGCGTTTTCTTAAGCGCGCCGACGAAGAACAGACATATAAGAGAACCGACCGCCGAAACTATCACCTTTTGCAAATTCGTGCTCGTAAATACGAAAAAGGCTTTATCCGTCGAGAAGAAAAACATAGAGTAGGCTATAAGTACCGCCGTTGCGACCGCGCCCTGAATAAAGCCGAACATAGATGTGAACACCACTACGCCGGCTATAAGTATCATATTCGGGTTAGGCGTATCGCTGAAATAAAAAACGACCGCCATACCGACCATAACGGCAAGCGTTATCGCCGAGCGGATTATTTCCCGCCAAACGGGATTTTTGATCAAAACCTTTTTTTCTTCGGTTTTCAAGTCTTGTTTATCCATCATCCTTACGTATTCTTATATATTATAGCACGTCGCGTTGAATTTGTCAAAGAAATGGCGTAATAAACTCTTGCGCATTGGACGAAGGCGCGGTGTTTTTTACGAAACGCGGCT
>JAFTDZ010000007.1 GCA_017453885.1 Clostridia bacterium | reverse complement strand
TTCAGACATAATATTCTCCTTAAAAAGCGCGTAAAACACGCGTTATCTGTGTTTTTTTTGTTTTTCGAGATAGTTCTCGAGTATGTAAGACGCGGCTACTTTATCTATCACCTGCTTGCGTTTGTCACGGCGCATATCCGCGTCGATAAGATTTCGCCTCGCCTCGAGAGTGCTGAAGCGTTCGTCCTCGAGGACTATCGGTATATCCGTTTCTTCCTTCAGAAGTTCAACGAACTTCCTCGTCTTGACCGTCTGAACGCTTTCGCTCCCGTCGAAATTCACGGGCATACCGCACACTATGGTATCGGCGCCCCTCTCCTTCGCAAGCGCGGCGAGATATTTTACATCGTCCGCCGTGTTTTTGCGCAAATATGTTTCGAGCGGAAGCGCCATCATGCCCAAAGGATCCGTAGCGGCTACGCCTATTCTCTTGTCACCTATATCGAAAGCGACTATCATTTCCATCTCCGTATATACTTATACATATATATCATAACACTTTTTTATTCAAAACACAATGATATAAAGAAAAATCCGCAAAAATTTTGCGGATTTTTTCTCCAAGGGGTTTACCCTTTAACGGAAAGGTTATTCTTTTTCACCGTCGCTTTGGCGTTTTTCTCTTTTCTCGTTCATTTTTTCCACGCTCTCCTTTACCTGCTCCTGACTTTCGCAGACAAATTTGCGCACCTTATACGAGTTTACCGCCAGCAACGCGCCCGCCATCATTCCGACGGCGACGCCGAAACAAAAAAATTTTTCCATATTCCCTCCGTCGAACGTTTCCGTTCCATGATAGAATGTGCCGTTTTTCTCACATTATCCGCATTTTTCGGTGGTAAAATATGTAAACTTCAAGCCGGCCGCCTTACTTCCCCGCCCGCCGAAGGCATAGCCTTTTCCTTCTTTTTAGCCTTCGCGTAAGCAAATGCGAACATTGCCGCCTGCGCCATTACGCAAATGCCCCAGGAAACGGGGTACGACAGGTAAAGAATATCGAGAGTGCGGTTGGCGGCGAACACCGTATATATCCACACTATCCTCAACCCGCACACGCATACGAGAGTTATTATCGTCGCTTCGAGGGAACGATCCAGCCCGCGCAAAAGCCCGCTGAAAACGTCCATCAACCCGCAGATGAAGTATATAGAACTTATGTAAGACAGCCTTGTTATTCCGTAGCCGATAACTTCGGCGTTGTTCCCGACGTAAATTGACAGCAGCGGCCCGCCGAGAAGATACGCGCCGATGCCGAGCACCAGCCCGACGACCGTAACGCAAGAGAGGCAAAGTAATGCTATTTTGCCTATCCTGCCCGCCTTTTTAGCCCCGATGTGCTGCCCTGTGAAGGAGAGCGCCGTCTGGTGGAAGGCGTTCATCGAAATGTAAACGAACCCCTCTATATTGCCCGCCGCTCCGTTTCCGGACATAGCCACGTCGCCGAAAGAATTTATGCTCGACTGGATTATTACGTTGGATATGGAGAAGAGCGAACCTTGCACCCCCGCGGGCAAACCAACCGAGAGAATATGCCTGAATTTATCTTTAACGATGCGCAGTTTTTTTATCACGAGGCGGTGGCAGTCCTTGACTTTGAGAAGATATATCACCACGAGCGCGCTCGAAACCACCTGCGAGATCACCGTGGCCCAGGCGACGCCGTCAACGTCCATTCCTAAAAGCAGAACGAAAGCGAGGTTGAAAAGAACGTTGATAACGCCTGCCGTAACGAGAAAGTAAAGCGGGCGGCGCGTATCGCCCACCGCGCGGAGAATAGCCGCGCCGAAATTGTATATTATGGAAGACGGCACACCTACGAAATATATCCTTACGTAAAGCGTTGCCTGGTCTATAACGTTCGCGGGCGTATCCATCCACACGAGAAAATATTTGGAAAAAATAAAGCCGATAACGCCGAAAACAAGCCCGCCGATAAGCGCGGTGAGCATAGAGGTGTGAACGGTTTCTTCCATACCCTTCTCGTCCTTGGAGCCGAAACATTTTGCCATACACACGCCCGAACCTACCGACAGCCCCATCGCGAAGTTGACTATCAGATTGATCAGCGCGCCCGTGGAAGTGACCGCGGCGAGCGCCGTATCGCTCGCGAAACGCCCAACCACAACTATGTCCGCCGCGTTGAAAAGCAGTTGAAGTATTCCGGTAAAAATTATCGGCAGGGTGAAAAGTATTATTTTTTTGAAAAGAGGCCCCTCGGTAAGATCGACCGTCGCGTTGCGTTGCGTACTTGCCTGCGCCCTCGTTGGTGAACGTGTGATTTTAGTAACCCTCTTCGCGTTTTTGCGTGTTTTAGGCGGCTTTTATAAAAAACGTGAAATAATTTATTCCTCGCCGCCGAATATTCGCAGATAATAATTTTACATATTTATAAGACGTTTGTCAAGTAAAACGAAGCGGAAAAGAAAGTTTATCCCGCCCGATCTCCGACATAAAAAATCCGGACAAAAGCTGGACGATAAATTATTTCTTTCTGCCCGACGATACGAGTTCTTCCTCGAAAGCCTCGGGGTTTTTGATATAGTAATCCTGATGATATTCTTCCGCCGGATAAAAACCGGTAAATTTTTCGAGCGCCACGAAAACTTTTTTACCGTATTTCTTTTCGGTTTCCGCTATTTTTTCGGCAACGATCTTTTCTTCGCCGGCGTCGTTACAGTAAACGGCGAGGGTGTAGGAACGCCCGCGGTCGATAAACTGCCCTTCCCCGTCGAACGGATCTACGCGGGCAAAAAACTCGTTTACGAGTTCGGAAAAGGTCACCTTTTGGGGATCGTATTCCACGCAGATTGTTTCACGGTGAAAAGTTTCCTGCCGTTTGACCTTTTCGTAAACCGCATCGGCAGCGTCTCCGCCGGAATAGCCGCTTATAACTTCGGCCACGCCGGCAATTTTTTTGAACGCGGGCGTTATACACCAAAAACAACCGCCAGCAAAATACGCTTTTTTCATATTTATTCTCCCGTCCGTTCCCGCGTTACGACTCCGCCGTAAACCCTCTGAAATAAATAAGCCGCCTGAATCACGCAAAAACGATAAAAAGCCACCTTAAAAGCGGCTTTGTTTTTTATTGAAATCGATATTTATTCATCTTCGGGCTCGGGTTGTGAGATGACCACTTCGTGGCCGAGGCTCCTCTCCACGTAGCCGAAGTCGGTATCGTCGGAGATCTTAACGAGAGAAATGAATATCTGCTTCCATACGGACGGGCGATCCTTTTCGGAAGCCGCTTGGTAAATTATCTTCTGGCAGGCGAGAAGATCTTCCCCCGTGACGGTCAGATAATTCACCACCAGCCCGCCTTCCATAAGCGGATAGGGCATATTGAAACGGAATTTCAATTCTTCAACGAACTCGTCGCTCCCCGCCTGATACTTGCAGACGTAACTGTATTCCGTGGCGGAATAACCCTTTTCGTCCTTGGGTTTATAAGCCACGCGCAAAGTCGCTCCGTCCGCCACTACGAGGTAAAAATACTCGAACGTTTCGGCAAACGAAGTTTTCTGCCCACCCTCGGAAACATAATATTCTTTGAGAGAATAAGTACCGCGGATATCTTCTATTTTTCGCGCGTCCGCCGAGGGCCCGCACCCGACGGCAAGCACCAAAATTGCCGAGGCAAAGCACAGCAACGCGCATTTTACAAACTTATTCATCTATAAATTAACACGATTGACCTTTGTTTATCACAATTTTATCACAAAAAGTTTTTTTTGTCAACTTTTTAACGCAATAAAAAAACGCCCGAACGCAGGGAGAAACACATTCTCCTCTTAAAACAGGCGCTTTTATTTCGATATAAATTGTTACTTTTCGTCCTTCGATATAACGTTCACGTCGAGTTTATTGTAGGGTATCCTGATGCCTTCCTCGTCAAAACGCTTGGTTATATTCTCTTTAAGATCGAAGAACACCGCCCAGTAATCGGCGTTTTTAACCCAACTGCGGCAGACGAACACGAGGGAACTTTCGCCCTGCTCGAAAATGCGGACGGTATAATCCTCGTCGTGCAGGACGAGCGGGTGTTCGTCGAGAACGGAAGTGAGAACGCGCTTTACTTTTTCAACGTCTGAACCGTATTCGACGGAAACGTTTATATCCACACGGCGTTTTTCCTCTCTCGAATAGTTTATAATATTGCTGCCCACTACCGATGAGTTGGGAACGGTTATTATCTTGTTGTCCGGCGTGCGGAGCCTCGTGTTGAACAGCGTAACTTCTTCCACCGTGCCGGAGATGCCGGCGGTTTCCACAAAGTCGCCTTCCTTGAACGGGTGATTGCCCACTATAACCATTCCGCCGGCGAAGTTGGAAAGTATCGTCTGCATGGCGAGCGATAAAGCGAGCGCGCCGGAAGCGAGTATCGCCACCACGCCGGAAGTATCTATTCCGAGAAGCCTGAGCAATATTATAATATACGTAAAATAAAGAACGATTCGTAAAATAAGTACGAGGAAGTTCCCCGCCAGACCTTTCAGCCTCGTCTTGTCAAGTATCGACCGCACTACGGCGGTTATTATTTTTATGATTATAAGCCCGATTATCACCGTGAGAAGGAAACCCGCCACGGCTCTCCACCCGCCGTCGGTCACAAACCATTGATAAAGCGAGTCCCAAATGTTTTGAAAAAATTCTTTCATATAACTCCTCCGTCGCCGTTTTTGTGAGAAAAAGGCGGCTTTTTTATTTTTTAACAGTTTCTCGTCACTCGTCGCGAAACTCTTTTACCCGTATATTTTACTACACGGGCAAAAAAAATGCAAGAATTTGCCGCAAATGTTTTGACAAAGTTTTTTTGTTGTGATAATATAATATGCGACGGAGATCTTTAAGCGGATACAGAGATATCGGCAAGATGCGGCGGTCAGTATATAATTATGATTATATGGACGGAACACACCTTGCGGCTCTTATGCCCGCAAGGTTTTTTGTTACAAATGAATTTTTTATAAGGAGAATGTTATGAAACTCACTTACAACGTAACTGACAGGCCGCCGTTCGGCAAAACGCTCGTTTTCGCTTTGCAACAACTGCTGGCTATCCTCGCGGCAACGATAGCCGTACCCTCGATAGTGGGCAACGGGATGTCACAGTCGGCAGCGCTATTCGGCGCGGGCGTGGGAACTATCGTTTACCTGCTCTTCACAAG
>JAFTDZ010000080.1 GCA_017453885.1 Clostridia bacterium | reverse complement strand
CTTTCTATAACCGCCACCGCGAAAGACAGGCTCTCGAACATAAGATCGGGCTGATGGTTTTTATTGTTGAAAACCGCCATCGCCACACCGCTTGCCACGGAATTTCCGCTCTCCTCGTCGAGCAAGCCCACGCCGCAAAGATCCGTGGGTTTTCTGCCTGTCGCGGTGTTCCCGCCGAGCGCGCCGAGTTTGCCCATTTCCACGCCGTAAATAATTTCCTCGCCGTTTTCTTCCACGGTATACCATATGTCGAGCCCGTCGTCCTTAAGAAGTTCGTCCATCTTGTTCGCGGCGTAGAGAATCTTTCGGAATCTCTCTACTTCCATATCCGCGTCGATAAGACCGTGGCGGTAAAAATTGTCGCGTTTCTTCCTCTCGAGGAAGTAGTTTTTTATTTTCGTTTCGTTCAGGTTTCCTTCCCCGTCAAGCCCGCCGTAGCGCTTGAGATAGTCGAATGCGTCCGCGGTAAGGGATTTAAGACGGTAGAAGTATGCGGTGTAATCGCCCGCAAGACTGCGGGAGGTCTCCACCTCGTTACCGGCGGAATCCTTTTCCTTCGTAGTTATGTTTTCCTCGCAGGAAACGAAGAAAATATCGAGTTGCCCCACGCTCGACCACGCCGTGAACTGTTGCGCCACCGTGGTGTTGCTCGAAGAATATACGCCGAAGTTGTAAAACTGCGTTTCGCGCACTTCGTAGGACTTAAAGTCGTTTTCCTCTCCTGTTTTGAGCAGTTCGTTCATCTCGGCGGTCTTTATTGTCACGTTGTAGGCGTAAACGTTGAGTTTTTGCCCCTCGGAAAGAGAATCTCCGAACATAGTGAAAAGGAGCGACCACAGAAATACGCCCGCTACGATTATAGCGACGATCTTCCACAAGTCGTATGAAAGCAACTGTTTCAATCTCGTTCCGGTTATCCTGTTATTCATCTTTTCCTCTTTTATCGGAAATTATTTTCTCACGGGTTTCATCGTGGGGAACAGCAACACGTCGCGTATGGTGGCGCTGTCGGTAAGGAGCATAACGAGCCTGTCCAGCCCGAGCCCGAGCCCGCCCGTAGGCGGCATACCGTATTCGAGCGCGGTTACGAAATCTTCGTCCACTTCCGCGTTGGCGCCCTGCGCGCGCTTGGCGTTCACTTGTTTTACGAACCTCTCTCTCTGGTCGATAGGATCGTTCAGTTCGGAAAACGCGTTGCCCATCTCGTGCCGGCAAATGAAATATTCGAATCTCTCCGTAAACGCGGGCTCGCTCGCCTTGCGCTTTGCAAGGGGGGAATTTTCGACCGGATAATCGTAGATTATGGTGGGTTGCAGAAGTTTGTCCTCCACGAACGCGTCAAAAAGCGCTATCAGCACGTGCCCTTTGGTGGCTTTGTCGCCCTCTTCGACTTCGCAGCCGAGTTCCTTTGCCACACGGCGGGCGTCGGCGTCGTCCTTCCATTCATAATAATCGGCGCCGCAGTATTTTTTGACCGCTTCCGCCATGGTCAGCCTTTCCCACGGAGATTCCATATCTATTTCTTCGCCCTGATAGGTTATAACTCCCTTGCCGCATATCTTTAGCGCGAGCGCGCGGTACATATTCTCTATAAGATCCATCATATCTTTATAGTCGCTGTACGCCTGATACATCTCTATGGAAGTAAATTCGGGGTTGTGGAAGGCGTCCATTCCCTCGTTCCTGAAGATTCTGCCGACTTCGTAAACCTTGTCGAACCCGCCCACGATAAGCCTTTTCAGGTAAAGTTCCGTTTCTATGCGGAGATACATATCTATATCGAGCGTGTTGTGGTGAGTTTTGAAAGGCCTTGCCGCCGCGCCTATTTCCAGAGTGTGCAGAACGGGCGTATCCACCTCGAGATAGCCGAGATCATCAAGATAGTTCCTTATCTCCTTCAGTATGCGGCTGCGCTTTTTGAAGGTGTCCTTCACTTCGGGGTTGACGATAAGATCTACGTACCTCTGGCGGTAGCGAATATCCGTATTCGTAAGCCCGTGGAATTTTTCGGGCAGGGGCAGCAAGGATTTGGAGAGGAGTTCGATCTTCTCCGCGTGAACGCTCACTTCGCCCGTCTGCGTCTTGAAAACCCTGCCGGTGATACCGAAAATATCTCCGAGGTCGCTCTGCTTGAAGCGGGCGTAATCTTCTTCGCCCACGTCGTCCCGCCGGATATACGCCTGAATTATCCCGTCTCCGTCCAAAAATTTGGCGAAAGACGCCTTGCCCATAATGCGGCGAATGGTCATTCTTCCGGCTATGGCAACCGTTTTGCCTTCGAGTTCGTCAAAATTTTCCGTAACCTGAAGGGAAGTGTGCGTCCTCGGGTACCTTACCTTTTCGTAAGGGTTCCTGCCTTCCGCCTGAAGCGCCGCCAACTTGTCGCGGCGGATCTTCATCTGCTCGCCGAGTTCTCTCTCGGCTTCCGCTTCCGTCTTTATCGCGTTGTTGTTATCTGCCATCTCGCGCTCCTTATTCTATCGAAACGATCTTCGCCTGCTTGACTCCGCCGGGCGCGTGTATCTCAACCGTGTCGCCCTCTTTAGCGTAAAGAAGCGCCCTGCCCACGGGGGATTCGTTGGAGATTCTGTAATATTCCCCGTCGTGCGTGCCGCTCTCGGTGGTACCGACTATAACGTATTTATCCGTCCTGTCGAGCGAGGGATAGTAAACGGTAACTTTGCTGCCCGTTATAACCCCTTCGGAAGCGGCGTGCGCTCCGTCGTCTATTATGGTGGCGTTCTTCAATTTCGCCTCTATCTCGGCGATCTCGCCCTCGATAAGCGACTGCTCGTTTCTGGCGGCTTCGTATTCGGCGTTTTCGGAAAGATCGCCTTGCGCGCGGGCTTCCTTTATGCGCTCTACTATCTCCGGGCGTTTGACGAGTTTTAATTCGTCAAGTTTCTTTTCCAGATCGGCGTAACCCTGTCTTGTAAGAATAACTTTTTCGTTCATATCAAAAACCTCTCCTGCGGCGTACCGCGCGGGGAATATACTTCCCCTTTTTTATTACAAATAAATATTATATATTATATATATTTTTTTGTCAATTAAATTAAAGGATATACTGCGGAAGGGTTTATTGCCGAAGCCGCCGCGATACGCGCCCCTTCCGCGCCGCGCGCGTTTTTTACGCCGAAATAATTATACCGAATATCGTTTCCAAAATGAATAGTTATGCAGAATAAATACAGTTGTATGCAATACGCGGACAAATTATGCGATTTGTACAACTTCGGATTTTTTGTAAAAACCGCTTGCTTAAACGCGCGAATACTGTTATAATAGCGGCATAAATCGATCGAGTAGTGTTCTCCTCTTTCGTTATAACTATCTGCCGCAAAAAAAGCGGGGTGGTGTCCGCGGGGCAGGTAATTATATTTTTCGTTTTTTCCAAAGCGGCGGCGCGGGCAATTTTGTCCGCGCCGTTCGTCGTATAAAACCTCGACATATATTTTAATGGCGGCATTTTTGCAGCGGCGGCGCAAAACGCTTGAAGTTCCCGTGCGTTTGTAATATAATAGTAACGAAAAACAATAAAGGGGTAAATATTTAATGAAAAAACGTATTGATTACATATTACTTGGCGTCAGCGTTCTTTTGGGGATCTTAACGTTGATACTTATGGTTGCGCCCGGCGTTACGCTTTACGATAAACAACCTAATTCGGTTTATTATTCCGTTTATTACGTTATGTTCAATTTCGGAAAGAACCTTAAAAACGCTTTGGGCGGACTTGTTGTAGCGTTCGCATTTACCATTGCGGCCCTCGCCGTTTCACTCTTTCTGTGTCTGTTAAAACTGCTCGGTAAAAAAATCAATATTGCGCCAATGATTTCGTTCGTTGCCACGGCGCTTACCGTCACTGCGGGCATATTGTTTTTCTGCACGAGAGCGATGGTTTTCAACTCTTATAAAAATATGGTTTTAAGCGCCGATTACTATTACTACTATAAACTCGGCGCCGGCGCGATACTGTGCGGCGTGTTTTCCGTACTGAACGCGGCGACTCTCTGCCTTTACGGTTTCACTTTTTTTAACAAACGTTCCGAATCGCTTGAAGTTCCCGTGCATTTGTGATATAATTTTAAGGAAAATTCAAAAGGAGGTAAAGGTTTTATGAAAAAGTATCTCGACTACATACTTCTCGGCGCAAGCGCGCTTTTCGGAGTTCTGACCTTAATACTTATGGTTGCGCCCGGCGTTACTTCGACAATACTCGGAACGACGGTCACTTCATCCGTTTATAAGGTTATGGGCGAAGGCGGAAAAGAAGGCGGAGCCGTTGTAGGTCTTGTATTCGCGCTCATCTTCACGATACTCGCTCTCGTTGTTCCCGCATGCCTTTGCGCGCTGAACTTTTTGGGCAAGAAACTCGGTTTCGAAGCGATAGTTGCGGCGGCTGCCGCGGTGCTTGCGCTCGTTGCGGGTATTCTGTTCTTCTGCACGAAGGCTATGTCCGTAGGTTCTTCCGATTATATCCATCTCGGAGCCGGCGCCGTGCTGTGCGGTATATTTATGATACTGAACGCGCTCGTTCTGTGCTACTACGGTTTCACCAAATTCAAAAAATAATCTTAAAACACTTATGAAAACGGTCGCAGGAAATTCTCCCGCGGTCGTTTTGTTTTTTGCCGAAACCGCCTTTTTCTCGCAAAAACGGCTTATTTTGCCCCAAAAACGCTTCCGATTTTCCGTCAGATCTTATTGAGCAGACGGGAAATATGTTTATACAAAATACAGGTGACCGCCGCTATCGCCGCGCCCTTTATAAGATTGAAGAACACTATGAAATGCCATACCCCGTTGAAGGCTTCGGCAGCCCCGCCGCCCATATACAGCGGGAAGTTTATAAAGCGGTTTACCGGAAGATTTACCGCCGTTGCTACGATTATCGCGATAGCGAGCGACGGCAACACGACTTTAAGCCCCTTTTTGAAACGATACAGCACCGACGGCACGAGTATATACGCCGTGGTGGAAATGATATTCGCAAGTTCCCCCACGCCGCCGGTAGTGCCGAACGGTATGTGTATCACCTCTTTCAGAACGCAAACTATTATGCCCTCTATCGGCCCGTACAAAAAACCGACGAGCATGATGAACACGTTGCCGAAATCGAGTTTCAGAAACGGCGCCGCGGGAAATATCGAGAAGTCGAGTATGCTCACGACGTAAGCGAGCGCGGTGAAAACCGCCATTACCGCTATTTTTTTTGCCGAGAATAACGGTCGTTTTTTCTTTTGCTCTTGCTCTTTTACCTGTGTGTTTTCCTGTTCCATATTTAAGCCTCTCTTTGTTTTTTTGAATGACCGCCGACAGAAAAACCCCGTTTTTCACGCAAAAACCGCATATTCCGCCGCCTTGCCGAAAAGGAAAGGCGGGAAAATAAAAGGCCGACGGAATAACCGTCGGGCTCTCGCGCGGAAAACGAACGAGATCTTCTTCCATCCGGACTATACCGTCGGTCGCGGAATTTCACCGCGTCGGCTTAACGCTCGCAGACTATAACTGCCGGTGGGGAATTGCGCCCCGCCCCGAAGATCATTCAATTATTTATATAATACTACTCGGCGAAATATTCGTCAAGCGTTGAAAAGCAGATTTTTAATTTTCCCGAAAAATAATTTTTCCTTCGTCCATGCTGTCGACTATCGCGAGCGAATAGAGATTTATGCCCTCCCGGCGCATCTCGTCGCCGCCGCCCTGAAAGCCCTTTTCTATCGCTATCGCAACGCCCGCAACTTCGGCGCCCGCCTGCCGCGCTATATCGAGCAGCGCCCGCGACGCCTCTCCGTGCGCGAGGAAATCGTCCACTATCAACAACTTCTCTCCGGGCTGAATGTATTTTTTGGAAACGAGCACGGTGTTCTCGTTCTGGTGGGTGAAGGAATATGCCTTGGACACGTACAGGTCGGCGTTGCCCATATTCGTGGTCCTGCTCTTTTTGGCGAACAGAACTTTACAGCCGAAATACTGCGCCGCCATTACCGCAAGCCCGATGCCGGACGCCTCTATCGTTAAAATTTTGGTCACGCCGTCGTTCTTGAACCGTTCGTATATCTCCTTGCCCATAGCGGAAACGAGTTCCACGTCTATCTGGTGGTTGAGAAATCCGTCTACCTTAAGTATTCCGTCGCCTACCACTCTGCCCTCGGCAAGTATTTTTTGTTTGAGAAGTTCCATATTTCCATTCCCGAAAATTTTTCTTTTATTGTATAATATGCGAAAATTTTTGTCAACCGTTTACGGGAAGAATGCCGAAACCCGCGAAAATTTTCCGCGGGCCTTATTTTTATATTACGCTCTTTTTTCGAGAACCCTCGTTAAAAATTCACGCGTGCGGGCTTCTTTGGGAGAGGTGAATATCACTTCGGGCAGGGCGTCCTCCGCGATAACTCCGCCGTCCATAAACAGAACCCTTGAAGAAACTTCCCTCGCGAACTGCATCTCGTGCGTGACCGTTATCATCGTGAGCCCCGTTTTGGAAAGATCGCGCATTACGGAAAGGACTTCGCCCACCATTTCCGGATCGAGCGCCGAGGTCGGTTCGTCAAACAGAAGCACTTCGGGGTTCATGGAAAGGGCGCGGGCGATAGCCACCCTCTGCTTTTGTCCGCCCGAAAGTTGCGCGGGGCGGGCGTTCACGTAGGCGGACATACCGACTACGGAAAGATACTTCATAGCCACTTCTTCCGCTTCCTTTTTGCTGCGTTTCAAAACCTTCATCTGGCCTAAAACGCAGTTTTTCAGCACGTTCATATTGTTGAACAGGTTGAAGGACTGGAACACCATACCCACCTTCGCGCGGTACGCCTCAACGTTGAAGCCCTTGCCGAGAATGTCATTCCCCTCGAACTCTATACTGCCCGAAGTGGGCTGTTCGAGAAGGTTAAGGCACCTTAAAAAAGTGGATTTTCCGCTGCCCGAAGCGCCTATCACGGAAATTACTTCTCCCTTTTTAACTGTGGCGGAAATGCCTTTCAACACCTCGTTGGAACCGAAATTTTTAACGAGATTCCTTATTTCAAAAACGGTATCTGCCATTATTCCGCCTCCTTCACGCGTATTTCCGCCGCGGGATCGGACTGCGAACCGAGAACCACGTAACTGTTTTTGCCGTTCATTGCCTTTTCAAGAAGGCGGAGCAATCTGGAAACGGTGAACGTCATAGCGAAATACATTACGGATACTATCACGTAAGTCTGAAAGATCTTATAGTTCATCGTCTGAATCATATACGCGTTATAATAAAGTTCCGCCACGCCTATAACGTTTAATACCGACGTATCCTTTATGTTTATTATAAATTCGTTTGCGACGGAAGGGAGAATGTTCCTTATCGCCTGCGGAAGCACTACGTAGAACATGGTCTGAAAATGGTTCATACCTATCGCGTGCGCGCCTTCGAACTGCCCCTTGTCTATAGACATTATACCGCCGCGCACTATTTCCGCCATATAAGCGCCCGTGTTTATGGAAACTATGAAAAGGCCTGCGCCTATAACGGGCAAGGTGTTGCCGCCCGCCAAAAGCGCATATCCCCAGAAAATAACCATCGCCTGCACCATCATAGGCGTTCCGCGGAAAATTTCCACGTAAACGGCGATGATAAAATTCATTATCTTCTGCAAAATGCGAAGAAAAGTGTTTTTAGATTTCGGAATAGTCCTCAACACACCCGTCAGCAAGCCGATCACAAGGCCGACCAAAGTGCCGACAAGGGCTATGAGCATAGTATAGCCCAAGCCCTTGAGCAGCATCTGCCAGTATTTTGAAATTATTCCGATAATTTCGTTAAAAAACTGCATTATTTATTTTTCCGGATTATTTTCTATCGATATTATTTTTTATAGATTATAACGAGGTTGGAATTATAGTAGCACTCGGTGAAGTCCACTTCTTCCTCTCTCTCGGCGGTGGGGCTCATGCCGGCGATTATACCGGTATAGGTTCCCGCCTGTACGCCCGTTATAAGAGATTCCCATTCCTCGGCGTATATTTCAAGGTTCATACCGAGTTCCGCCGCGATGTACTTGGCTATCTGAACGTCGTAACCGTTGGCATAGAACGAATTGCCCGAGTTGCTTATTTTTACCGCGCCGTTAGCGGCGGTAGTCTGGCTCCAGTTGAACGGGGCGTAAGCGCATTCCATAGCGATCTTGAGCGTTGCCGCTTCGGGCAGAACTTCATTCGACGAAACGAGAACGGGGGAACCTGCCTCGGTATCGGGATCCGCACTCAAAGCGACTGCCTGCTGCATGAGAGCGGTGCGGGTTTCTTCGGAAATACCTGCGAGTATCTCGTTCACTCTCGCAACGTACTCGCTGCCCGTAGCGAACGCAACCGCTATGCCCGTATCGGACGCGGTAGCGGTAAAGCCGGTGTCGTTATTTTTCAAATGAAGGTAAGTAAGGTTAGAATCCTGCGCGGTAACGGCGTATGCGGTGGGTTCTTCGGCAACGTATCCGTCAATAACGCCGGAATTGAGCGCTGTGAGAAGTTGAGTAAAATCTCCGTATTCCTTTACGGTAACGCCCTTGGTCTGATCTTTGAGCGCGTCAAGGTGGAATGTGCCCGTCTGCGCGCCTATTACCGCGCCGTTAAGATCGGCAATGGAGTTTACGTTCGTGAAGTCGAACTTCTGTCTGCCTTCGCACGAGGCGAGGTTTAACGCGAGCGTGAGTGAAGCGAGAACTATCGCTATGGTGGTGAGTAACTTTTTCATAATTTTTTCTCCTTTGCGGGGTCACCGCGAAAATTTTCCTTTCCGCGGCGCTTCAAACAATAAAAAACCGCGGCTCGGAATGCTCCAAACCGCAGCGGGTTAAACCTACTTTGATTGTGATAGCACTCCACAATTACTTGTGACAGTCCGTAGCGTGTTCCGTTACGGCCCAACTCCTTCCGCTTTGGCGTTGCGAAGAGAAGTTTCGGCGGAGTACCCTTTCGCGTCGGCGGCAATTTGCCTGAACCTGCCGCGCTACTGATGAAATCCGCGCCTCTATCTTGAATTGTTTCTATCATAGCCGAAACAAAGCGCAATGTCAACTGTTTTTCGGCTGTTTTTGAAAATTTTTTATTTTATTTCGAACTTGTTTTCTGCTCCGCTTTCGGCAAGGGCTACGCCCTTGAACGCGCTTTCCACCATCTGCCCCACCGCTTCTTCCGTAAAAAAGCCTATGTGCGGAGTATATACGACGTTGGGGAATTGCTTCAGATAGAATATATTTTGCTTGCTTGAAATGCGCGTTTTTATATCCACGTGGCAGATGCCGTCCTCTCCCTCTATGGTGTCAAGTCCGGCGCCTCCTATCTTTTCGCTCTCTATCCCGTGGATCAGCGCTTCCGTATCGATAAGCGCGCCGCGCGCGGTGTTTATTATGATAACGCCCGCCTTCATCTTTTGAACGGCGTTTTCGTCTATCATGTGGAAGTTTTCCGCGGTAAGCGGGGTGTGCAGGGTTATTATATCGCACTCCGAATATATGCGGTCGAGATCGCAATATTCCGCGTATTGCCTTACTTCGTCGTTCGGGAATTTATCGTTGCAGAGTATCCGGCAACCGAACCCGCTCAAATTCCTTATAACGTTGAAGCCTATTTTGCCCGTACCGATAACGCCTACCGTCAAATTTCTAAGATCCCTTCCCATCATCTCGTCGAGAGAAAAATTGTTTACGAGAGCGCGGCAAACGCTCACTTTGCATTTTCTGAGAAGCATCAACATAAGCATCACGGCAAAATCCGCTACGTTTGAAGAAACATAGTTCGCGCGGAAAACGGAAATGCCGCAATCCTTCGCCTCTTTCACGGCGACGTGTTCATACCCCACGGTGCGCGTGGAAAAATATTTAACCCCGTTTTTCGCGAGTAATTCCATCATTTTTCCGTCGCAACGACTGAAGCCGAGCGTGCTTACCGCGTCGTATCCTTCGGCGTGCGCCGCATTATCCAAAGACAGAAGTTCTTCGGTAAAAGCCGCTTCGTATCCGTATTCTTCCGAATATTTTTTTATGAAACCGACTTCGTAATCCTTTACTTCGTAAAAATAAATTTTCATCGTCCTTTCCTCGTTTTTACGTGATTTAGGGGGTTTTACATTCTTTCCGGCACAGCCATGCCGAGAAGCGTCAACGCGTTGGTAAGCGTTATAAGAGAAGCCTTAGTGAGGGCGAGGCGGAAGTTGCGGACGTTTTCTTCCTCTCCGAGAATTTTGCAATCGAAGTAAAACTTGTTGTAAAGTTGGGCGAGATCGACCGCGTATCTGGTGATGAACGACGGCTCGAGTTTATCGAGGGCGGAAGCGATAACTTCCGGAAATTTACCTATATGGGCGGCGAGATCGTATTCCTGCGGGAGAAGGTCTTTCACCTCGTAACCGCCTGTTTCCCCGCCTTTTATCAAAACGCTGTTGCAACGCGCGCAGGTATATTGAACGTAAGGCCCCGTTTCCCCGTCGAAATTCAACACTTTATCGTAACTGAATACCATATCCTTTATTTTGTTCGATGAAAGCGCGCCGAAAATGACCGCGCCCGTACCGACCTGTTCGGCGATCTTTTCCTTATCGGGAAGATCGGGGTTCTTCTCGGTTATTACGGAAAGGCATTTCTCCACGCACTTATTTATAACGTCCTCGAGGAAAACCACTTTGCCCTTGCGGGTGCTCATCGCGCCGTCTTCCATGGAAACCATGCCGTACGCGACGTGAACGCAATCCTTCGCCCAGTCCTTGCCCATAAGTTCCAGCACCTTGAATATCTGGCGGAAGTGTAAATTCTGTTGGTAGGCAACGACGTACAGGTTTTTATAAAAATCGTAAGTGTTCTTTCTGTAAACCGCCGCGGCGAGATCGCGCGTGGCGTAAAGGGAAGCCCCGTCCGACCGCAGAATTATGCAAGGCGGCATATCGTAGGCGGAAAGATCGACTATTTCCGCCCCCTCGCTTTCGGTCAGAAGTCCCTTATTTCGCAGTTCTTCCACTATGGGCGCCATTTTATCGTTATAAAAACTCTCGCCGGCGTAACTGTCGAATTTCACGTTGAGTTTCTCGTAGATCTTTCCTACGTCCTTTAAGGTCAGTTCTTTGAAGAAGTTGAAAAGGGCGTTCGCTTCCTCGTCGCCGTTTTCTATTTTCTTGAATTCGGCGCGCGCCTCGTCGTCCATTTCGGGGTGTTTTTCGGCTTCTTCGTGATACTTTACGTAAAGGCGCATCAGTTCGCGCACGCCGCCCTTTTCAACGGCGGAACGATCCCCCCACAGGCGGTACGCGACGATAAGTTTACCGAATTGCGTTCCGTAATCCCCAAGGTGGTTTATGCCAACCGCCGTGTATCCGCGGAATTTATAAAGCCTGTAGAGCGCCGCGCCGAGAACGGTGGTGGAAAGGTGCCCTATATGGAACGGTTTGGCTATGTTTATGGAAGAATAATCTATGCACACCGTCTTGCCGTTTCCCTCGTCGGACGAGCCGTAGTTTCCGCCTTCTTTGATAACGCGGGATAAAACTTCCGCCACGTGTTTTTTTCTGTTCACGCGGAAGTTGAGGTAACCGCCCGCAACGGTAACTTCCTCTATATACTCGTCCGCGCCGAAAGAGGCTTTCAATTCTTCCGCTATCGCCGCGGGAGATTTGCGCATGGTCTTCGCAAAGCGGAAACAGGGCAAGGCGTAATCGCCGAGATCGGTGTTCGGCGGAACGGCTATAAGGCTTTCCATCTCCGCCGCCGTTACCCCCTCCACGTTTAATTTCGAAGCGATGTGTTTTTTATAATCCATAATATTCTCCGTTTTTTCGTTTTTATTAAAAAATATTTTATCACATTTGACCGAAAACCGCAAGGGTTTACCGCCTTTTTGCGGGTGTGTGAAAACAAAATTTGCCGAATTGCTTCCAAAAACGGGTAAATACGTTTGTTTTTCCGCCGAGTTTGTTATATAATATATAAGCATCTCAATATTTGTCCGTCATAAAGCGGACGGGAGGATCGAATGAAACTCGGCGTAGTAGGCCTGCCGAACGTAGGCAAATCCACACTTTTCAACGCAATAACGCACGCGGGCGCGCAAGCCGCGAACTTTCCTTTCTGCACGATAGAGCCGAACGTAGGCGTAGTCGCCGTGCCGGACGAACGGCTTGACAAACTCGCCGCCCTGTACGACAGCAAAAAGATTACCCCCGCCACGATAGAGTTCGTGGATATAGCGGGGCTTGTGAAAGGCGCTTCCAAGGGAGAAGGGCTCGGCAACAAATTCCTCTCCCACATTCGCGAGGTGGACGCTATCGTTCACGTTGTGCGGTGCTTCGAGGACGAGAACGTTACCCACGTGGAAAATACCGTGGACCCGGTAAGAGATATAGAGATAATAAACCTCGAACTTATCCTCGCCGATCTCGAAAGCGTTCAGAAACGGCTGGACAAGGCGAGAAGCATGGTAAAGACGGGCGATAAGAAATACAAAACCGAAGCGGACCTTTTAGAGAGGATATACGACGCGCTCGCGGCGGAAAAGCCCGTGAGGAGCATAGAGTTTTCCGACGAGGAAAAGGAATACGTCAAGGGGCTTTTCCTGTTGACTTCCAAGCCCGTAATATACGCCGCCAACATAGGCGAGGAAGATATGGGCAAGGCGGACGACGATATTCCGAACGTGGTAAAAGTCAGGGAATACGCCGCGGCGGAAGGCAGCGAAGTCCTCGTTATCTCCGCGCGCACGGAAGAAGAACTTTCCGAACTTCCTCCGGAAGAAGCCGCCGTTTTCCTCGAGGATCTCGGGCTGAAAGAGAGCGGGCTCAACAGGCTCGTTAAGGCGTCTTACCGGCTGTTGGGGCTTATAAGTTACCTGACCGCGGGTGAAAAGGAAACCCGCGCCTGGACGATAGAAAACGGCACCAAAGCCCCGCAGGCGGCAGGCAAGATACACTCCGATTTCGAAAAGGGGTTTATCCGCGCGGAAGTGGTCGATTACGAAACTCTTCTCGAATGCGGAAGTTACAACGCCGCCAAAGAAAAGGGAAAAGTGCGTTCCGAAGGCAAGGATTACGTCTTCCGCGACGGCGACGTAGTATTGTTCCGCTTTAACGTATAAACCGCCTAAAACACACAAAAAACCGCGTTTTTGTACATAAGCGAAAGGCACTGACCTTTTGCGGGAGAAAGATTCTATGCTGAAAAAATTGAAAAGTTTTTTGTTTATGAATCTGGGTACGCTGTTGCTTTCCGTAGGCGTTTACTTCTTTAAGATACCGAACGGATTCGCGACGGGCGGCGTGAGCGGTATAGCCACCGTCCTCGCGAAAGTTCTGCCGTTCGAATTTCTCACGCCCGCCGTACTTATAATAATATTCAACGTTATACTGCTCGTCGTCGGGTTCATATTCGTGAACAAACAGTTCGGCATAAAAACCGTTTACTGCACTCTTTTGTACTCCGCGTTCACCTATATTTTCGAATTGCTCGTTCCCCTCGATAAACCGCTTACCGAACAACCGCTTCTCGAACTCGTCGTCGCGATGATGCTGACGGCCGTCGGCTCGGCAATTCTTTTCAATGCGGACGCATCGTCCGGCGGAACGGATATAATTGCGATGATAATGAAAAAGTACACCGCGCTGAACGTGGGTATGGCTCTGCTTATTGCGGACGCGTTGGTGGCGTTTTCATCCTTCTTCGTTTTCGGAATAACCACGGGGCTGTTCTCGGTGCTCGGGCTTTTCGTAAAGGCGTTCCTTATAGACGGCATCATCGAAAACCTGAATATGTGCAAATACTTCACTATAATTACCGAAAAGCCGGACGAGATATGCAACTATATCATGCAATCCATGCACCGCGGGGTGACCAAATTCGATGCGGAAGGCGCCTTTTCGCACCGCAACAAAAAGGTTTTGCTCACCGTGTGCCGCAGGCACGAAGCGCACCTTCTCAAAGCGAAAATAAAGGAAATAGACCCCACGGCATTCATAATGATAACCAACTCGAGCGAAATACTCGGCCACGGTTTCAGAAGCCTTTGAGCCGGATAAAATATCGTAAAAAAACGCATAAATCGTATATAATACCTACCAAAAGCCCGAAAGGATTCACGAATAGACTTAAAAAAATCTCCGTTAAAGCATAGAGATTCTTCATTCCGCTTCGCGACATTCAGAATGACACTTCAGCCACCCTTGGTTAAGAGGGGGCTCCCGCGGAGATTTTGAAAAATATCCGCGGGAAAGAGGAGAAAACGACAGTCAAGGCTTGTGGGCGAATGCCTGACGGGAGAATTTCAATTTCATAATTATCCCCTCGCCACTTTGTGGCCCTCTCCCCTTTAACAAGGGGCGCGTTCCGCTTTTGGAAAGAAAAAGAATCTTCGCTAAAACACAGAGATTTTTCATTTTGGCCTCGTCATTATAAATTAATTTTAATAATAATGCAGTCACCTTTTCATATCGCAAAATTACCGTCATTACAACAAACAAATCCCGCCGGAACTTTATATTTCCAATCTCTTCCTTTTTCTATTGCCTGCCACTGTTCTTTTGTTCCGTTAAACGTTATATCCGTAAGACGTTCACAATTACTGAACGCAGATATACAAATATTTTCTATACTATCCGGAATAACTATGCTTATAAGATTTGAACAATTATTAAACGCGTTATATGCAATCCCAACTGTATCTTCTTTTATTATTACAGATGTTAAACTTTTATCGCAATTAACAACCCAATTATCTACATAACCGACGCCATCAACCTTTTTTATACACGGACAATCTTTGAAAGAACTATCGCTGATACTTGTAACACTATCAGGAATACTTATGTCCATAAGATTGTAACAATTTTCAAACGCAGATCCACCAATACGCGTAACGCCATCATGAATATTTATGTTTGTCAGGTTATAACAATTACGAAACACATCCTCATCTATGCTCGTTATGCCGTCACCTATTGTTACATCCATAAGATTTTCACAACCGCTAAAGGCATACCAGCCAATACTCGTTATTCTATCGGGAATAGTCACATCCTTAATATTTTTATTTTGACTAAACGCATTCCTATCAATACTTGTTACGGGCAATCCGTTATAATTACCCGGTATTACTACGATTTCATCCGTACCGGTATATTTGCTTAAAATATAGTGATCATCTTCCAAAGTAAACTCAAAACCCTCGTTTATAAGTTTCCATTCGGCGGTCAAAGTTATATCTTCCGTTACCGCATATCCGTTAAACGACCATTTTTCGCCGTTAAGATACCAACCCTCGATTTCATAACCGTCGATTTGCCTTTGAACAACCTTCGCTTTTTCACCGTGTTTTATTTGTTGTTCCTCTATGGAATCTCCGTTGCCGAAATCGAAAGTAACCTTGTGCGTTTGACGAGTATCGGGCATTGTGCCTACGTTTATTATAGTACCGTCGGTGAGAACAACGATAAATTCACCGTTTTCGTTAATATAAATTTGCGCCACGCCGTTTCCGATAGCGCCTGTGGCTCCGGTTTCGCCCTTGTCGCCTTTTTCACCCTGAACGCCTTTGTCACCCTTTTCACCTTTTTCACCCCGGATACCTTGCTTGCCTTGATCGCCTTTGTCTCCTTTGTCACCCTTTACGGAAGCGAGCCATTCTTCGTAAGAGAGCACAGAGGCGCCGGTTTCTTCGGCATAAGCCACATAAGCGTTATACAGTTCGTGAATTGCCGCGTCGGAAGCGGGTTCGTTTGTGTTGTTGTGCTTTGTAACGAGCGTAACGGTAAGCACGCCCGCGGAAATTACCATAACCGCGGAAAGCAAGTAGATGAACAGTTTCTTTTTCATAGTTGTAAAACCTCCAAATAAAATACAGAAATAATTTTTACAACCAAAAGTGCCGCAGCAAACTACTGCGACACTCTGTAGAACGTCTTTTCGCTTGCTGCGACACAAACATTAAATAAATCCTGGATAAATTTAGATAACGCGAAAAAGATACACTTCTACCAAAGAAGTATAAATTTATCCATTTGGATTTATTCAGTTTGGTCGCAAGAATAGTTTACCAAAACGTTGAAAGAAAAGTCAAACGATTTGACGGATAAAGTCGGTTTAAGTACGAAAAGTATTTTTTATAACGCTTATTACAGAGCCATAAGGACGAGCGGCAGAACGTACACCGCAAAGAAGGCGAGGGCGGAAACGGAAAGCGCGAGGATGTTCACCCACTTGCCCGCCTTTATCGCAAGCGGAATTTCCGTGAAATATTCCCTCTTTCTGCCGAACACAACGAGAAGAACGAACGCCGCAACGCCCGCGGCGCTTATCATAGCGCCCATGGTAAACCCTTTGGGGATATATCTTGCGGAGACGCGGTTTTCCCCTTCTTCGAGCGGAACGGCTATAAAATCCGTAAGGACTTTTTCCGCCTTTACCCTCTTTCCGTTCACCTTGAAGCGGTAACCCGCGTCGTAAGGCAGGCACAAGAGCAGTTTGCCGCCGACCGCGCTTACCGTACCCGTAATTTTATTCCCCTTTATTTTTATATCCGTTGCGGGGAAAGAGGCGAGCGCCTCGTCGAG
>JAFTDZ010000079.1 GCA_017453885.1 Clostridia bacterium | reverse complement strand
TACCTTTGAAAGCCTCCTTAAAAAGGCGGAAAAGAGTGCCGAGGGAATGTACCGTAACGATATTCCTGCCGGAGAGTTCGTTTCCTTTTTTGGTAAGTTCTTTGAGCCAGTAATCGTCGATATTCCCTTTGTAGAAATTGCTGACGCCCGCCATGTTTTCCACATACGAAACAAATATCCTCTGCCCCGTTCTGTTGGCGAGTCCCTGAAGGGCTACCGCCATGGTGGCGATATCGTAAGCCGCGCGCGTGTCGGTAAGCGGCGATATATAATCCCACAGGCGCAGAACGTAAGTTGCGTTATCGGAATATTCTATATCTCTGTCCCTCTCGGGTTCTTCGAGAAAGGTTTTGTAGTCGGTAATATAGTTTTCAAGGTATTCGTCCTCGTCCACGCTGACGACGCTCAATTTATGAACGGTGTTCTGTATGCGGTTCTTCGCGCATATGAACACATCTACGGACATGGGCTTTTCGGCTTTGAAATACAGCGCCTTATCCTCGAACTGATACCCCTTTTCAAACTCGTCCATCAGCAGAGAGCGGAATGCGACGGCTTTGCCCGTACCGGATTCCTGCACGCGCATTTCCGCGAGGATATCGTGCGTGTAACCGTTGAAAGAGAGTTCCACGTTGCCCACGTAGGTGTTGCAAACGAATTTATAGTACCCCGCGGGAACGCCGATATTATCCACTTCGCAAAGAACGGTGGAACGCTTGGTCGTGTAAATATATTGCGCGGTCCAGTCGCCGTTCGCGTCCTTTCTTCCGCCGGTGCTTTCGCCCGTGGGAGAATTAGGATCTACGAGTGCGAAAGTATCGTGCTTTACTTCGTCTTCCGTAGGATCCCATTCCCTATAAAAGCCGTTGCTGTTTTTATCGAGAACGACGGCGGAATCGCTGTCCGTACTTGTTTTAGCGGGTTTCCCGCAGGAGACCGCCTGAAATAATCCCGCCATAACGAGTAATGCCGTTATCATTTTTCTTGCCCTCATTTTATCTCTCCTTTTTTGCGGCGGGGAAAACGATTTTCGTTTTCCCCGCCGTGTTTAATTGGTAGTTTGGTCAATTATTATACTCTTTTCTTCTTGCCTGCAAAAACAGCGAACGCGGCGAGGCACAGAGCGAGCGAACCCATCGCGCCGAAGGAGCCGAAGCAACCTTTCGTTTCGGAAGATTCTTCCTGCTCTCCGCCGTTGCCGGCAACGGTGATCTTTACGGTTCGGGTGGCGACGTTACCGTCGCCGTCGGTAGCGGTGACCACTATCGTGTATTCGCCCGCGGTAAGGTTTTCAAACTTATTGTTCTTCACGTCCACGGACTTGCCGTCTGGGCCGGTAACGGTATATACGGGTTGTATGGCGGTACCGTCTTCCGCGGCGGCGGTTATCTGCGAGAGAACAACCTGACCGTTGGTAGTGTATTCGAGCCTGAACGTTTCGGGAACGGTTATCGAGGGAAGCGCGTCGGTCTTTTTGGATACGGTTATGGCGTATTCCGCCGAAGAAGAATTTTCAGAACTGTCGGAAACGGTTATCTTTACCGTATAAACACCGACGTAAGCCGCCGTGAATTTATCGTTTTCAACCGTTATCGTCTGCCCGTTTACCGTTACGTTATAAACCACGGAGAGGTCGGAACCCGCGTCCGCATTATCGGTTATCGCAACGAGGGAAAGATCTATCACGTCGCCGCGCACCGCTTCTTTTACGGCGTTTTCCGTATTTATAACGGGCGCTTCCGTATCGGGCGCGGTACCGGTTATGGTTATAGGCAGATCCGCTACGGCATAGTTGCCGTATTTATCGTAAACTTTTACGTTCACCGTATAATTTCTGCCGGTGGGGAAAGAATACGCGGCAAGGTCGTTCGCCATCAAAGCGTTTATTTCCTCGCCTATCGTTCCTTCATAAACGTAAGAATTCAGCCAGTTTCCGTCGTAGCCGACTTTAACTTCTACCTTTACGGTATCCGTATAGCCTTCTTTTTCCACCGTGGGAATTATATTGTAACTTTCCTGATAATCGCCGCCTACGAACGAGCCGCTTGCCGTGGGACTTGTGAGAACCGGAACGAAAGTATCGGAAACCACTTCGATGCCCGTGGCTTTCGCAGTGGTGATTATCCTGAAATCGGAAACGAGCATATATTCGCCCGCCTTATCGCCGTTATGGGCGATATAGATCACCATGCTGTTGATCGCGTCGAAAACTTCTTGCGTGTCCGATTGTTTTTTGCCCGCGTCGGAAATTCTCAAAGTAAGTTTAACGAGTTTATCGCTCGGGATCGAATTTATGAACCAGTATTTATAAGTCCACATTGCGTCCCAATAATTATCCATCGTACAGTTGCCGATGTGAACTTCTGCATTGTTTACCTGCCCGTTGAAGTGCGCGTACATATACAATTCTATCGCACACGCTTCAAGATCCATATCTTCCACGGAAAGGTCGTTGTTGCTGTCGTTTGCATTTGCTTCTCTGAACCAGGTATAGAATAAAGTTTCGTTGCCGTCGCCGGTAAAGTAAGCGTATTCTACGCCGTCGTAATACCTCTGCCCGCCGTAAACGCCGCCGCCTTTATCGGTATAGAAGCCTATGCCCTTATTTATATCTCTCTCCTCGTAAGCGATAACTTTGAAAGACAGTTCCTTGCTCGCTAACGTTTCGCCTTCGGATACGACTTCGTAAACGATGGAGTAATCGCCTTTCGTGCCGAACGAGAGCAAATAATCTGCAGCCGAGGTAACGGCTTTTCTTTCAACGGTTTCAGCCCCGCTTACGGAAACGTAAACTTCATATTCGGCAGCCGACACGATAAACGGGGTGAAATCCGCGCTTTCGTCGGCAAGCAGTTTAGAGGGTATTCCGTCGGTCATAATAAGTGTTTCGTCGTAGGAGATCTCCTCTCTCGTTACGGAAGTCTGCACGGTGGTTATCGCTTTTATCTCGGAAACGAAAAGCGTACCGTTTCCGCCGACAGTCTGAAACATAAATCCCGCGACGTCGCAGTAAAGTTTACCTTCGGCCTGATCCGCCGTATTCTGCGTAAAACCGGTGGAAAAACCGCCCGCGGAGAAGGGCAGAACGTATTTATACAAAACTCCGCTCTTCACACCGGGATTCCACGACTGATGGAAACGCCAAGCGGAACTGCCGTCGGCAATTTCGCTGTCCAGACGGAATTCCGTAGTCGCGGGATCTCCCCCCTGTCCATAATAGTAAGCATAGAAGACTATCGCGCCCTTATTCGCACCGTCGGTTATATCGGTTATATCGAGGTTGTAACCGTCCGCGTCCTTAAAGGAAGCGCCGAAATTCGCGTTGCCGGAAGAATTCGCTTTGACCATTCGCATAGTCATTCCGCCGAGCGTTACGATCTGCGGATCGGAAGAAACGTTTGCGTAAGAAGTTTCGACCGGTATAATTTCTTCGTAAGCGCAAACGTTTACGGTATGATTTACGGAATAATCTTCACCGTCAACGGTATAAACGTATTTGACGGTATGTTCGCCTTCCATGGTGAAAGTGAAAACGAAAGACGCGTCGCCGGTTACCGTCGCCACTTCGCCGTCGTCGATCTGAACGGTGATTTGTTCAAGAGTCAAACCCGGGGAAATAAACGCGGCGGGTTTTAGCGTTACCGCCTCGCCGACTACTGCCGATGTAAGCAGGTTTTCCGTGGAAAACTCCGGCTCTTTCGCCTGTATTTCGATGGTTTCGAGCATTACTTCGCTGCCACTGTAAGGAATGCACCTTACATCGGATATATAAGCCGAACCTTCCTGACCGTATATCTCGATCATCGCACCGCCTATATCGGAGAATAAGTCTTCGGACGTTCCCCAACTTCCGCCGAAAGTACCCGCCTTTATCGGAAGAGTTACCTTCATGAGTTTTTTAGCCGTTAAGTTTATTCCGCTGTCATAACGAATTTTATATCTGTATCCACCGGAATAATCGTCCATCGCGTTATTGAACAACTGCAATATGACCGCAGACGGATTATTTGCGGTATCAGCGTAAACGTAAAACTCGAACGCACCCGTGTAAGTGGAAACGT
>JAFTDZ010000078.1 GCA_017453885.1 Clostridia bacterium | reverse complement strand
TTTTCGGAGAGGAGAGAAACAAGCCTTTCGGCAGAAATTATTCCCTCTCTCACAAGGCGGGTGTAAAGTATGGGGAAAGCCGTTTCCAACCCGGTTATCCCGAAGGCGCTGCCCTTTAATCCCTTCGCCTTTTCCTCGGCGGAGTGCGGAGCGTGGTCGGTCGCTATCATATCTATAGTGCCGTCCTTTATCCCCTCGATAAGCGCAAACCTGTCCTCTCTCGAGCGGAGCGGCGGGTTCATTTTGAATCTCCCTTCCTCTTTCAGGTCGTTTTCGTCCAAAGTAAGGTAATGCGGCGCGGTTTCGCAACTCACGTCCGCCCACCTCTTTTTCGCTTTCCTTATTATTTCCACGCTCTCCTTTGTGGAAACATGGCAAACGTGGTATGCGCAACCGATCTCTTCCGCAAGTTTAACGTCCCTCTCTACCTGAACGTATTCGCTCGCCGAGCATATCCCCTTGTGCCCGTGGGCTTTCGCGTAAGCGCCGTCGTGAATATACCCGCCGGAAAGAAGTTCGTTCGCCTCGCAATGCGCCACTATTATCTTGCCGAGTTCTTTCGCCTTTTTCATCGCGGCGCGCATAAGTTCTTCGCTCTGCACTCCTCTGCCGTCGTCGGAAAATGCCACCGCTTTTTCAGCCGTGTTTTCCATGTCCGAAAGTTCTTCTCCCATCTCCCCTTTCGTTATCGAACAATAGGGATAAACTGCGATACAGGCGTCTTTTTCGATTATGTCGAGTTGTTTTTGAAGGTTTTCGGCGCTGTCCGGAACGGGGCTTAAATTAGGCATGGTAAACACCGCCGTATAGCCCCCTCTCGCCGCCGCGCGGCTGCCGGACAGGATGGTTTCTTTATACGAAAAACCCGGTTCTCTGAAGTGGACGTGAACGTCGCAGAAACCGGGCAGAACGGTAAATTCTTCGGAGTTGAATCTCTCCGCGTCAAAATCGGATACGAGGCGGAAAAGTTCTTCCCTCTCCGCTTTCGTTCCCGCTATTATCTTCGCTTTCAATTCCTTCATAAAACTCCTTTTGCTATTGTTCGGGGCGGAAAAACCATAAATAAAGGGCCTCGCCGCGCGGCAAAGCCCGATAACACCCGAATATCTCCGTGTTTACGTTATCTGAACCTTGCCGATCTCCCGTACCGACTTAAAAGTTCGTTCTTAAAAATTCATTTTCAATATTATAACATATCGCCCGCCGAATGTCAAGGCCGAGCGGGGCGTATATGCGATTTTATTCTTTGAAAATTACGTTTGCTCCCGCTGGAAGTTTTCAGCGAAAGCCTCTTTTCTATCTTGTCCTTATACGATACGCAGCAATCGCCGCCACCTTTATAAAAACCTTAAACATAATTTCTTCTTCTTTTACGATATTTATTATACGGAATGAAAAGTCAAGCCGGCAAAGGCGCGCCGTAAGAAAACGGTCAAATCCATAGCGCATATAATAAATCAGAAGCGCAAAGTCAATTTTATCGCAAATTTATGCTTTGCGCTTTAATTATTTTTCGGCGCAAGCGATCGGGCTTATTTCCTCGCAGATCATATCCGCCACGGCTTTTGCCATCGAGTAAACGTCGTGAAGTTTTACGTTACAGGAACGCATGTCCCGCACTCTGTCCTTTGTGGTTATCACGCCCATCACGCTCTTATCCCCCACCACGGTCATCTTTTTATCCACGCCGAGCGCGGGGCGAAGACCTTGGTCGAACCTCTTTATCTTTCCTACTTCCTCTCTCCTTCCCACGGCGGAATCCACCACTGTGATCTCCGCGCCGAAATGGAACCGCCTTATAAACCTGACCGCCTCCTCCACCTGAAGCGCGGTTACCGGTTCTTCAACGGTACCGTAAACGTAACCGTTGAATCGGGCGTCCTTTTTAAGCAGACTGCCGACTATCGGGCCGAGGCAATCGAAAACGAGTTTGTCCGAACCGATGCACAAATACACTTTCGGGCGGGCGAACTCAAGGTTTTTCCGCGCGTTTTCATCGCGGTTGAAATAATTTTTTTTCTCGTTGAAATATTCTTTTACGTTCATGCCCGTAATTTTTGCCAAATATTATCAATTATATACTTATACAAGACAGCCGTTTTACATTTGACAAAGATTTCGCCTTGCTGTATAATAGAGAAAAGTCGGCAGGATCGACCACAGGTATAATTTTTACCGGTCGGCCGTATAATTTACCTTAAAAAGGGGGTTCTTATGTCTGTTTCAGGCTTATCCGCCGAATTGACCGCCTATATAGGCGACGGAATACTTATTCTCGTTCTCCTTCTGGCGCTCTTTATCGGCTCTAAAAAAGGCTTTTTGGGGCTTCTCGTAGGCTTTTTGGCGGGAATCGTGACGATCGCACTCGCCACGATGCTCTGCTCGCCGCTCGCCGCCGTGATAGGCGACAACTTCGGCTTGCGACCGACGCTCACCAACTACTTCAACGGCGCGTTCAACTTCTCCGACGAGATATACACCACGCCCGTCAAGGAACTCACCGCGGAACAAATTTCCAATGCAATAAAAGATCTCGGGCTTCCGTCCTTCCTGAACGATGCGATAGCCAACCTTATTCAATCGAAATTAGCGGCTGCGAACATTGCGGACGACGTTACCCTGCAAATGATGATAGTAGGGGGGCTTACGAACGCGGCGCTCACCGCGATAGCCTGGTTCGCCCTGTTCGTCGTTCTCCTTATTATCTTCTCTATAATAAAGCACTTCGTAAAGGCGTTCAACAACGTGCCGATAATAGGGCCCTTGAACAAACTGCTCGGCGCGTTATTGAGCCTCGTCATAGCAGTCTTTATCATCTGCGTGCTTATGTATCTGTTCGTTCTGATAAGCGGTTCGCTTTCGGAAAGCGTGGTGAATTACGTAAAGAACTCCGTTCTTCTCAAATGGCTTTACGACAACAACCCGCTCGCCTGGGTGCTGAACAAATTATTCACCAAATAAAACCATTTACAAAAAGAAAACGGCGCGTTGCCGTTTTCTTTTTGCGTTAAACAAAAATTTAGGCGCGTGTTTGTTCCACGTGAAACATAAATTTGCGTTTCACAAGAATGTAAAGCGTGTTTCACGTGGAACAATTTTTACGCAAAATTTTAATTTTAACGCAATATTTTCAATTTCAACAAAAAACTTTTATAATTAAGTTGTTTTTAATTAAAAAGTATGATAAAATAAATGTAGTTAAAATACGTTTTGTAAAATAATAGACGTTTGTATTCCAAATTCATATATTATTAACAAATATTTGCTAAAATAATTGTATGCGGAATACGTATACTATTCCGAGAACGTATCACGGAGGACTTTTATGAAAAGATCTGTAAGAACCATAATAATGGTCGTAGCGGTGGTAGTTGCCGTAGTTATTCTCGGCAGCCTGCTCTACAACCTTGTTCTGGGTTACCAACAAGCCGAAAGCACTACGGAGTTTTTCTACACGTGTGGTGTTGAATCGGCCCCGGAATACACGGGCGATAACGGCGCCGAAGGTTACGATTACGTAAATGTGAACGGTTTATGGTATAAAATCAACAAAGAGAAGGCGGCGAACGTTTCAAAGTTGACCATAGACGTGTATCAACTCAAGGCAAACTTCCGCAGCGCGGTGGCTTTTACGGCGAAAGGCGGAACGCCGATAAACGGAGCGAGAGTCAGTTGTTATTTTTCCCGCGCGGAAATAGATTTCAATAAACTTCAGGCGCTTGACGGTTACGTAAATATAGACAACACGAACCCGAACGCGGGGGCGGGCTGGTCGTCTTACGTTATGCCTGTCCTTATTATGGGCGTAGGCATAGTTATATTTTTGATGCTGATGCGCTCGATGAACGGGGCGAACCGCAGCGCGATGGACTTCGGCAAATCCACGGCTAAGGCCAACACCAACATCAAGATCCGCTTTAACGACGTTGCCGGCGCGGAAGAAGAAAAGGAAGAACTCAAGGAAATAGTTGAATTTCTCAAAAATCCGAAGAAGTTTTCCGAACTCGGCGCGAGGATACCGAAGGGCGTTCTGCTCGTAGGCCGCCCGGGTACCGGTAAAACCCTGTTCGCCAAGGCGATAGCGGGCGAGGCGGGCGTGCCTTTCTTCTCGATTTCCGGCTCTGACTTTGTGGAAATGTTCGTCGGCGTGGGCGCTTCGAGGGTGAGGGATCTGTTCAACACCGCCAAAAAGAGTATGCCGTGTATCGTGTTCATAGACGAAATCGATGCGGTCGGCCGTCAACGCGGAACGGGGCTCGGCGGCGGGCATGACGAGAGAGAACAAACGCTCAACCAACTTCTCGTTCAGATGGACGGGTTCGAGGCGAACGAGGGCATAATAGTTATGGCGGCAACCAACAGGGCGGACGTACTCGATCCGGCGCTGCTCCGTCCGGGAAGATTCGATCGCCAGATATACGTTCACCTGCCGGACGTTCGCGGGCGCGAGGCTATATTAAAGGTACACGCGCGCAACAAACCGATGGCGTCGGACGTAAACTTCCGCAGTATAGCGAGGCTCACGAGCGGATTTTCGGGCGCAGACCTTGAAAATCTTCTCAACGAGGCGGCTATTCTCGCCGCGCGCGACGGAAGAAAACTTATTACGAATAAAGATATTTACGAAGGCGTGAACAAGGTCATGATGGGCCCGCAGAAAAAGAGCAGGCTCGTTACCGAGAGAGATAAACGCATAACCGCCTATCACGAGGCGGGGCACGCTATCCTCGCAAAACTCCTGCCTTATTGCGATCCCGTTCAGGAAGTTACCATCATTCCGAGGGGAATGGCGGGCGGTTACACGCTAACGCGGCCGGCGAACGACGACAACTACAAGACTAAAAATCAATATCTCGACGATATATGTATGGGGCTCGGCGGCAGAATAGCCGAAGAACTTATAATTCAGGACATTTCCGGCGGGGCTTACGGGGATATTAAACAGATAACCGAAACCGCGAGAAATATGGTAACCATGCTCGGCATGAGCCAGCCCTTGAGCACCGTTTCCTACGAGGGCGACGGGGAAGTGTTCCTCGGCAGAGATATGGGCACGCATATGGGCTACAGCGAGGAAACGGCTAAACTTATCGACAACGAGATAAAGAGAATAATAGACGAACAACACGTGAGGGGCACCAAACTCCTCGAAGAACACGTACAAGTCCTTCACAATATGGCAAGGCTCCTTATCGAGCGCGAAACCATTTACACCGAAGAGGTGGATATGCTTATTGCCGGTAAGAGCGTGCAGGAGATCCTCGCCTACATGGACGAAGTGGAAAAGAGCGGCGGACATAAAAACGCGCTTGAAAAATCGGCGGAAGAGGTAAAAGAGGAAAAGACCGAAGGCGAAAATCGCTGAAAACTCCTTCGGGGAGAAGGCGGAAACTGTTATGGGCAAAATAACGGCGTTTGTAAACCAAAAAGGGGGAGTGGGCAAGACCACCGTCTGCGTGAATCTTGCGGCTTGCCTTGCCGGGCGCGGGAAAAAGGTCCTCGTCGTTGACGTGGATCCGCAAGGCAACGCCACGGCGAGCGTAGGTTGCAAAAAGAACGACGCGCCCTTTTCCGTTTACGACGTGATCCTCGGCGGTACGGCGGCGGAAAACGCCGTGGTAAAAACGCCGGTAAAGGGGCTGTTTCTTCTCCCTTCGAGCATAGATCTCGTCGGGGCGGAAGTGGAACTCGTATATCTCAAAAATTACGAAAAACGCCTTATTTCGCGCATTAACGGCTTAAAAGACGATTACGATTTCATATTTATAGACTGCCCGCCGTCGCTCGGCATACTCACGCTTAACGCACTTGCCGCGGCGGACGGAATAATAACGCCCGCCCTGTGCGAATACTTTTCCCTGCTCGACCTCGGCAGGCTTACGAATACCGTAAAAATAGTAAAAAACAAAATCAATCCCGCGCTGACGGCGGACGGCGTAATCATAAATATGTATGACGGAAGATCCCTGCTCTCGCGGGAAATATACGGGGAAATCCGCGCGCACTTCGGAGAAAAGGTTTTCGACACGGTTATACCGAAAAACGTAAAGATCTCCGAATCCCCCGGGTTCGGCGTGCCGGTAACCTTGCACGATAACCGCTCTCGCGGGGCGCTCGCTTTTGAAACCCTCGCGGAAGAATTTCTTGCAAAATGCAATTAACCCCTTAAATCTCACATTAACGAGGAAAATTACCTGAAGGGAGGTAAACATGGCGAAAGTTCAAAAAGGTCTGGGGAAGGGCTTTTCGGCTATTTTTTCGGACGCGCAAGACGACATTTTTTCAGGAGTTTCCGCCGCGGAATACGGCGAAAAGGCGGGCGACGTACTTCAACTGAATATTTCCGACGTGTATCCCAACCCCAATCAGCCGAGAAAGACGTTTGAGGAGACCGCCCTTCGGGAACTTGCCGACTCCATTTCCGAACACGGCGTGATAATGCCGATAGTGGTCAACGGAACGACAGACGGTAAATTTATGATAATAGCGGGGGAAAGACGTTGGCGTGCTTCACGCCTTGCCGGAAAAACCACTATCCCCGCCATCGTAAAAAATTACGACGACAAGCAGATAAAAGAAGTTTCCTTAATAGAAAACCTTCAGAGAGAGGACCTGAACCCGATAGAGGCGGCGCTCGCGATGCGCCAACTGATGGAAGATTACGGAATGACGCAGGAAAACCTTGCCGAACGCCTCGGCAAAAGCCGTTCGACGATAGCCAACACGTTGCGGCTGTTGCAACTTTCGCCCGAAGTTATAAAAATGATTTCCGACGGAAGGCTTTCCGCAGGCCACGCGCGGGCGCTTATTTCTCTGCCCGATTCCGAACAGTTCACCACTGCCGTTTACGCCGTGAACAACGGGCTTTCCGTGCGCGACGTTGAGCAGAAAGTGCGCGATTACTTCAACCCGCCGGAGATCATCAAAAAGCAGAAAAGGGAAAAGATGCTCCGCCAAAGCGTGGAACTTCGCGACCTTATCGACAGGATGCAAAGGGCTTTCGGCACAAAGGTCAGCGCGATAGGCAACGACAACAAAGGAAGAATTTACATAGACTATTACACGAGGGACGATCTCGACAGGCTTTCCGATATAGTTGAACTCGCAGAGAACAAAAAAGACTGATTTTTTATGCTGAATTTCAAAAAATTTCAAATCGACGACTACAAGACGGTTACGGCTTTCAGGCAGGATTCTGATATGCGCTCCTGCGAATTGACCGCCGGCGTTCTTTTTATGTGGAGGGGCTTTTACAGGCCCTCTTTCGCTGTTTTCGAGGACACGCTCGTCGTAAAGTGTTCGCTTTACGGCAGGCGCGTAGTGTTCTTTTACCCCGTGGGCAAAAACGTTCCCGCGGCGCTTGACGAAATTGAAAAATACTGCGTGAAAAATCGTAAAAAACTTGTATTTCTCGGCGTGGAAGAACGCTTCCTCGGCGATTTGCAAAAGCGTTATAACGGATTTGTTTCTTTCGATTTTCACCGCAAGTGGAGCGATTATATTTACGACGGCGCCGCGTTCCGCTCGTTTTCGGGCAAAAAATATTCCGGTCAGCGCAACCATATAAACAAATTTTTATCGCTTTACCCTAACGCCGAAGTAAAGGAGTTTACGGCAAACGATATTCCGCGCGCGCTCGAACTTCTTAAAAAAATATGCGGAAGAAAAGAAACTCGCAAACCTTGCGGAAGAAGAACTATCCTACTCCGCAGAGTGTACAGAACTGTTTGAAAAACTCGGCCTTTCGGGAATTTACGTTGAGGCGGAAGGGGCGATGATCGCCTACACTCTCGGCGAAAAGTGCGGTAAAACACACATTATCCACATAGAAAAGGCTCTGCGTAAGTACGAGGGCGCTTACCCCTTCACCGCGAACGCCTTCGCAAAAACCACTTCCGCAGAATATATAAACAGAGAGGACGATTCGGGCGACGAAGGGCTCAGAACGAGCAAACTTCAATACCACCCGATAGAAATTCTGAATAAATACACCGTTAGCGTTCTTTCCCCGCAGGACAAGATCGGGGCTTTGCCTGCGCTGACCGTAGGGGATCTCACTCTCTCGGCGCTCGCAAGCAGCGACGCGCGCCGTTACTTCGACCTGAATACGGACGACGAAAACAACAAATTTTGGGGTTACGATTACAGAAAAGACATAAAAGAACCTACCCCGCAA